>JALSIU010000189.1 GCA_026989715.1 Methylomonas sp. | reverse complement strand
ATATCTCCGTATTGGAGCCTTGAATAAAATGACAGGCCTTGGTATGCCTGAAAGTTACCTAGTCCCATAAAATATCAAATGGGACTAGGGTAAAGCACGTCGCTAATTTTTTATGCAACAAAGCCTTAGAACACTGTAAATCGTATTTCCCTTTTTATATCAGCCATGTATTAACTGATAATGGTACTGAATTTACCGATAGGTTTATCGGTAAGAAAAACAAACCCAGTGGAAATCATTTGTTTGATATGGCCTGTATTAACAACCACATTGACCACAGATTAACCGCACCCGCTACACCGAAAACCAATGGAATGGTTGAGCGTGTTAATGGCACGATCAAAAATGCCACGATTAAAGCCCTAACGTATAAAGATGAGACTGAACTAAAAGCCGATTTAGAGAAGTTCTTGGTGTATTACAACCTTAACCGGAGGCATGGTAGCTTAAAAAGGGAGTTAAAGGTTAGAACTCCCTTTGAGGCAGTTGAATGTTGGTATAGAATAAATCCAGAACTTTTTATAACATCACCCGATATGTTTCGAGCTGGCCTTTTAAAAAATCATGGTACAACGTGGTGAAACCTGACAGTTAGTATTAATGCTCTACCGCAAGGCATGCGAAATTTTAAGTCTGTGGAGTTCACGTGAAACTTGGGAAGCATGAATTGATTCAATACCGTAAAACTGACTTGTTTTTTCCCCATTCCTATTTTTAAGCCTTGAAACGCAACGCCATTTTGAGTTTTATAGCGCGCTCAGTCTTTATAAAATATGCGTTTATTCTACCTATATCATTTACTTTATTTGAGTTTGCCATGAACCTTATCCAGCAAAACGGGTACCACTATTTTATGACTGGTTTACTTGTATTATTAACAGCCTGTGAACCCAAAAATGAATATATTGCCCCCCCCTGCACCTGAAGTTACTGTTAGCCGGCCGATGCAGCAAAGTGTCACCGAATATTTGGAATTTACAGGTACTACGCAGGCAGTCGGTATTGCAGAAGTTAAAGCACGAGTTGCCGGTATTTTGAAAAGTATGCACTTTGCCCCCGGCGTTCATGTAAAAAAAGGCGATTTACTCTTTGTTATTGACCCTGAGCCTTACCAAGCCGAATTAGCGGCAGCACAAGCTGAGTTGGTTAGTGCAAAAGCCAAATTAAACCGCGCACAAACCGAATTAAATCGGGCTGAGCAATTAATCAAAAAAAATTATATATCCAAAACCGAACACCTACGGCGCAAAACTGAGCGCGATGTGGCACAAGCAACCATAGGCTTAAAAGAAGCCAAAGTACGCAGTGCAGAAATTCAGCTGGAATATACGCGAGTGGTCGCCCCTATCAGTGGCCGTGTCAGTAGAAATAGAGTGGATATCGGCAATTTAGTGGGGGAAAGCGAGGCGACCTTATTAACCACTGTGACACAATATAAACCCATGTATGCCTATTTTCATTTAAATGAACGCGACTTATTAAGCTTAATGCATTTACGCGCAGAACAGTCCCAAAAAATAGGGCATGATACCGAAACAACTCCCGAGTCTAAACTCCATCTGCCTCTTTTTTTAGGACTTGCTGACGAGGAAGGGTACCCGCACGAAGGTATATTGGATTTTGGTGAATCAGCACTCAATACCAGTACAGGTACCATTGAGTTACGCGGGGTTTTCCCTAATACGGCAAAGCCACCGCGGTTACTCCCCGGTCTCTTTACCCGCTTACGCCTGCCCATAGGCGAAACCCCAGAGGCTCTATTAATTACTGAACGCGCCATATCCGCAGATCAGAGTGGCCGTTATGTTCTAGTGGTTAACAAGAAAAATAAAGTGGAAAAACGCCCTGTTACTTTAGGTCAACATCTTGATGGTATGGTTGTTATCAAACAAGGCATTACAGCAGATGATAAAGTGATTATTAACGGTTTACAAAAAGCCAGACCGGGTAGCGTCGTTAACCCTCAAGCAGACTCAACAACAGGATAAGGCAATGTTTTCCCGTTTTTTTATCGAACGCCCCATTTTTGCCAGCGTTATCTCCATCGTGTTACTCATTGCCGGTACAGTATCAGTACTCACTTTGCCCAGTGCGCAATACCCGGAAATCACGCCTCCTACCGTTGAAGTCAAAGCCACTTATCCGGGCGCAAATGCTCAAGTTGTAGCCGAAACCGTTGCCGCCCCTATTGAGCAACAAGTCAATGGGGTGGAAAATATGCTATATATGTCATCGGTCAGTGCCGGCGATGGCTCCTATACTTTAACGGTTACGTTTGAAGTGGGGACTGATTTAGATATGGCACAAGTCATGGTACAAAACCGTGTAGCCTTAGCAACACCTAATCTGCCTGAGGAAGTTAATCGGCAAGGGGTGAATACCAAGAAAAAATCAGCCAATATTATTTTATTTATTTCGCTTATTTCACCTGACGGTACTTTTGACGAACTGTATTTAAGTAATTATGCCACACTTAATATTCGTGATCAGATAAGCCGCATCAAAGGCGTTGGTGATGTCTCCATTTTTCCACCCAGTGATTACAGTATGCGTATTTGGCTGAATCCGGAACAAATGAAATCTAGGGGCATCACCACACAAGATATCTTGACTGAAATGCGTGAACAAAATATGCAGGTTGCCGCCGGTCAAATTGGTCAACCGCCGGTGCCGGCAGGCACAAATTTCCAGTACACAATTAATGTATTAGGACGATTGACTGATATTGCCCAATTTGAAAATATGATTATCAAAACGGGAGACCGTGGCAGCATTACCCGTTTAAAAGATGTAGCACGTGTTGATTTAGGCGGTAAAACGTATGATATTAGCTCCAATATGACGGGAGCAGCTTCGGCGAGCATCAGTATTTACCAATTGCCTGGTGCGAACGCGCTGGATGTCGCGGATCAAGTCAGAGCCAAAATGAATGAACTGGCCGCCAATTTCCCTCAAGGCCTGGAATACCAAATCCCTTATGACACCACACTGTTTGTCAGTGCATCCATTGATGAAGTCTTTGTGACTTTATATCAAGCGGGGGCTTTAGTTTTTCTCGTGCTATTTATATTTTTACAAGACTGGCGTGCTACCCTGATTCCAGCAGTGACCATTCCGGTATCTTTGGTTGCCACCTTTATTGTGATGGCAATGCTGGGTTTTTCTTTAAATATGCTCACCTTATTTGGGCTAGTACTCGCTATTGGTATTGTCGTTGATGATTCTATTGTTGTGGTTGAAGCCACGGCGGCTTATATTGAAAAAGGAATGACCTCTAAAGCGGCTGCGATTCAAGCAATGAATGATGTATCAGGCCCGGTTGTTGCCACAACACTGGTACTATTAGCCGTCTTTGTCCCTACGGCTTTTTTACCGGGCATTACCGGCGAAATGTATCGCCAATTTTCACTCACCATTGCGGTGGCAACCGTATTTAGTTCTCTGAATGCATTAACATTAAGCCCTGCCATGGCCGGCTTATTATTACGTCCGGCACCCGAGCATAAAAATGCTTTTTTACGTGGTTTTGACCATTTTTTTACTACCGCATCTAACAGCTATGCCAACTTTTTAAAAATAGTCGTGCGGCGCGGTTTTTTAATGATGCTATTAGCTATCGGCATTGCCATTGCCAGTGGTTGGCAATTTACCAAGATTCCTTCTGCCTTCTTACCGGTTGAAGATCAAGGCTATGTTATCACCAGCGTACAATTACCTGATGCCGCTTCCAAGCAACGCACGGATGAGGTGTTACGACAAATCAATAAAATTTTAGAAGCCACGCCGGGTGTACAAGATTGGATTTCGCTAGGAGGGTTTTCCATGATAGATGGTACCAATTCATCCAATGCCGCAACAATTTTTGTCGTCATGAAGTCATGGGATGAGCGTACTGCCGAAAATGAAACTCAGCAAGCTATTTTACAACACTTAAATAAGCAGTTTAGCAGCATACAAGAAGCCATCGTCTTTACATTTGTCCCACCTGCCATTCCGGGTTTAGGTGTTTCAGGTGGCTTTCAAATGCAAATTCAGGATAAAGGCAATGTCGGCCTAAATGAGCTACAACGCATGGCCAGTGAAATGATTGCCGATAGCCGCAGTCAATCTGGATTAGCAGGCTTAAACTCAACCTTTAGGGCGGGCGTTCCGCAATTATTTGCAGCAGTGGATCGCACTAAAGCCAAAACCATGGATATTCCTTTAAATGAGGTCTTTAGTACCTTACAAGCGTACCTCGGTTCGGCTTATGTGAATGATTTTAATAAATTTGGGCGCACCTGGCAGGTTAAAGTACAAGCAGATGCCAAATTTCGCTTAAAACCGGAAGATATACGTCAATTAGAAGTGCGTAATAGAAAAGGTGATATGATTCCCTTAGGCACTTTAATCAAAGTCGATGCAACCTTAGGCCCGCAAACTATCTTACGCTACAACCTCTACCCTGCCGCCTCTATCACAGGAAATGCCGCCCCGGGTTTTAGTTCGGGTGAGGCACTAAATTTAATGGAGCAAATGGCACAAAGTAAGCTTCCGGATTCCATGGGCTTTGAATGGACGGGTATGTCTTATCAAGAAAAAAAGGTGGGTAATGAAGCCGTCGTTATTTTTGCTTTGGCCATTGTATTGGTATTTTTGGTATTAGCGGCTCAATACGAAAGCTGGAGTTTACCGATGGCCGTATTATTAGTCGTGCCTCTTGCATTGCTAGGGACCGTCGCCGCATTAATGATGCGTGAATTTGATAATAATGTTTATACCCAGATTGGGATTGTGCTCATTATTGGCTTAGCGAGTAAAAATGCCATTTTAATCGTTGAATTGGCCGCAGAACAACGCGCTAAAGGCGTAGAAATTTTTGCATCTGCGGTCGAAGCTTCCCGGTTACGCTTCCGCGCTATTTTAATGACGGCATTTTCATCCGTCTTAGGCTTTCTGCCACTAGTGGTTGCCAGCGGTGCGGGAGCTGCAAGCCGGCAAGCTATCGGCACCGCAGTCGTTGGCGGGATGATTGCAGCCGTCTGCATGTCTTTAATCTTTACCCCGGTATTTTATGCAGTGATGCAAAGATTTAGCGAGTGGTTTGGAGCAAAAAAAGAAACGGCATAAAATTGCCGCGTTTTCACCGTCATTATTATGACACTCGCGCAAATACCTCCCATAAAATAACCCTATATAACTGATATATTTACATTTAATTATTCATGGCATATTTATCGCTTTATACTCAATAACACAGCAATACCAAGTATGAGGATAAATCATGAATCAGCCAACTAATAACCTTGCCGTCGTCAGTAATAATACATTTGAAGCCACTAAAGCGGTTAATTTGCAGCATTATGATATTAGTAGCGCGTTACAAACGACTTTAGAGTTCCATGAGCTTATTCAAATATTTAGTAGCAAAATACAAGAGCTCGTCCCCCATAATGGCTTTATCTATACAAATACTGAATTTGACCTTGCCATTCAAAATGGTATTCAAACCAAAAGCTCTTGTAGTTACGCATTAAAAGTTGAAGACCAAGATTTAGGTGAGCTTAAATTATTACGCACCACTCAATTTAATGCTCAAGAATTAAATTTATTAGAGACCTTACTTTGTTGTTTAATTTATCCATTACGTAATGCCACCCTTTATAAACAAGCCTTACAAATGGCTTTAACAGACACTTTAACGCAAACTAACAACCGGGCGGCCTTTGATGATTCGATTAAACGTGAAACAACCTTAGCCATCCGTCATGCTAATAACTTGTCCCTTATATTTGTCGATATCGATCATTTTAAAGCTGTCAATGATACCTATGGACATGATTGCGGAGACCTTGCGCTAAAGGCCGTTGCCAAATGCATTAAACAAAGTATTCGAGCGTGTGATATTGCCTATCGTTATGGCGGTGAAGAGTTTGTGATCTTACTTAGTGATACCAATTTAGACGGCGCACAGTTACTTGCCGAAAGAATTCGTACCAATATCGAATGCCACAGTCTCGCTTATGGCATGGAACTGGTAAAATTAACCGCCAGCTTAGGTGTCAGTACCTTAAAAGACAATGACTCAATCGAGTCATTCATAAAAAGGGCGGATGATGCCATGTATCAAGCAAAAGCAAGTGGTAGAAATACTGTCATGCTTGCTAACTAAAGAATGAGTACTACCTCAAAACAGACTAACACGACAAGAAACTATTCGCGCAATTTCAAAAAAGTATATTTGAGCCCTCTATTCTATTTGATTTAAAATAACCTACCAATAATAAAAGTAGGTTATTTTTTCAATAGAAACCACTCAATTAATGCCATCGAATAACACACAAAATTCAGCGTCTACTTTCCACAACTGGCGTAAAAAAAAACGCCGCCATTTTTTTACTTTATTTCAAAAAGGATCCATTTTCCAGTGGACACTGATTATTTTCTTAATCGTTACCCTACCCTTAATCGGTACCTTGTTTTACAGTGTCTCTAGTATTCAAGGTTATATTAACAAAAGCCAAGAAACATTATTTCAAACACTGAAAGTTATTGAAAATGGTCAGTTATTAAGTAATGACTTATTATTGATGGATCGCAGTATTCGCCAATATTTGGCAGTAGATGATATTGATTATTTTCATATTTTTCAGACACATCACCAACACTTTGTCAAAATTGCCACACAACCACAACAACTTCAATTCACAACCCACCTACAACAAGCTCTTCATCACCTAAAAAACAATGAAGCGAAAATTTTCAATACCATTTTGGAAAAACAAAACAGCAAGAGCATTCCCTTAGTAAATAACGACACCAAAGCCTACACAAACTTACGCGCGGAAGCAGAACAATTGCTGACGCAAAGCAATGCCCAAATGCGGGTAGAAACAGCTTCATTATTGGCTTTAGCTAAAAACCTAAAAACACAGCTAAAACAAGCAGCTTTTATTTCAGTCCCTATGGTACTCATACTTGGTCTTTTATTGCTCTACCTTATCAACAGACCCATCAAACATATTGAACACGCCATTCGAAAGCTAGGGCGAGCGCAATTTAAAAAACCTATTTACATAGAAGGCCCCCGTGATTTGCGCGAGATTGGTCGTCAACTTGAATGGCTACGCAATGAACTGAACTTATTAGAAAATAGTAAACAATTTTTCATCAAAAGTATTTCTCATGAACTCAAAACCCCCTTGGCAACAGCTATTGAAGGCACCGAACTTCTACAAGCAGAACTTGTAGGCACACTAAATACAGAGCAACATAAAATTATTGAGTGGCTACAAGTCGCTAATATACGCTTAAGCGGCCTAATAGAAAATTTATTGGAATTCCAAAAAGCGATTTCAAACTCTGTTCCTATGCATTATTCACAATTTAACCTCAATCAACTCATTGAGCAAATTAGTCATGACTATCAATTATTGCTCAATAGCAAGCATGTCACTGTGGTGCTAAATGCTACTGATGTTAATATAACGGCCGACCGTGATAAAATGCAGGTGATTATTAACAACCTACTCTCAAATGCACTTAAATTTTCACCTTCTGGGGCAGAAATCAATATAAAACTACAAATAATAGGTCACAATCTACACATGCTATTTGCCGATCAAGGTATAGGCATTAGTGCTGAGCAATCTCCATACATATTTACCGAATTCTATCAACAACAATCAGTTGATAGCTGGAAGTTAAAAGGCTCGGGAATAGGCTTAAATTTAGTCCAGACCTATGTGGCAGCACATCAAGGGCAAATAAAATTATTACCTGCTAATCTTCGCTACTCGGGGGCGAATTTTTTAGTTATATTACCCATGACCCCAGATAACTACTGATTAAACGCCTAACTCAGCATGAAATGTTGCCGACTTTTTTATGGTGTACTTTTTTTAAGCCTAACAGCGTGTCAAATGCCCACGCCGTGGCTTACAAATGAAGCCTCACCTGCCGCTAGCGAACAAATACCCAAGCATACAGCACCTAATCAAATTGAACAGTTAATGCGCTATACCGCTATTTTTACTAATGAATATACAAAAAAACCCAAAGCGACTTGTGTAAAATACAAAAAACGACTACGACAAAATGACTGGCAAGCAAGTTGGGCACTTGCTTATAACACGACTAAAAATGGACGTAACACTTGCCTAAATACAAGAGAAATTCTCAAACTTTTAAGCACATTACAAGCCAATAAAAAACTAATACCAGAGCTATTATGGTTTAACCAATATACTTTACAGCTCAATAAAGCTCTAAAAAACAAAGCACGCAAGATTTACAGGCTACAACGAATTATAAATAAAAATAAACAGTTATTAGATGAAAAAAAATTAGAAAATCAACAAAAAATAGAAGACCTACAGCTAGAAAATCAAGATATTAAAGAAAAGCTCGATGCGCTCAAAGCCATTGAAACAAGCATTCTCCAATAACAACTATGACACCAACACAACTCAACCAATTCTCCGGGCAGCGCATTTTATTAGTTGACGATGACCTAGGTTTTTTAGAATTATTATCAATTCGTTTAAGTGCAGCAGGGTTTATCATCAAAACAGCCGACAGCGGCAACAAAGCTCTTAGCTTAATAACACAGTTTCTCCCACATCTAGTCATCACCGATTTACGGATGGATGAAATAGATGGTATGCAGCTTAGCAAACTCATTCAGCACAATCACCCCACCCTCCCTATTATGATGATGACTGCACATGGCACAATCAAAGATGCCATCACAGCTACTAATGAAGGTATCTTTGACTTTATAACCAAGCCCATTGTTGACTACCCTGAACTATTCAATATTATCAACAAAGCCTTAACCCTCAATGCAGGTGAACCACATCAACCGTCTCCTGAGCACTGGCGTTCCGCCATTCTAACCCGTAGCCCATTAATGGAAAATCTACTCAATCAAGTAAGCCGGCTTGCACGGGGAGATGCAAGTTTATTTATTTTCGGCGAAAGCGGTACAGGTAAGGAATTAATTGCCCAAGCAATACATAAAGCAAGCCCACGTCACAAAGGCCCTTTTATTGCCGTAAACTGTAGTGCCATTCCCGAAGATTTGTTGGAATCTGAGCTATTCGGGCATATTAAAGGGGCATTTTCAGGGGCTCTCAGTCATCGCAAAGGTCTCTTCCAAGCGGCTAATTCAGGCACTTTATTTTTAGATGAAATTGGGGATATGTCTCCTGCTTTCCAGGTAAAACTATTACGTGCACTACAAGAGCAGCAAATCCGACCTGTCGGCTCGGATACCTCCCTACCTATCGATGTACGTATTGTTTCAGCAAGTCATCATGACCTTGAAAAAGAAGCGGCTTCCGGTCGTTTCCGTATGGATTTATTTTATCGTTTAAATGTTGCTACTTTAAAAGTACCGAGCCTATCGGAGCGACGCGAAGACATTCCGGTACTAGCCAATCATTTTATGCAGCACTCTGAAGACACATATAGCTATATAGCCAAAGGCTTTTCTAAGCAGGCACTTGAACTATTGGTAACGTATGACTGGCCAGGCAATATCCGCCAATTAATGAATGTGGTCAAGCATGTATCAGCCCTTTCCACAACCCCGATTGTTCCCGTTAACTTAATTGAAAAAGTATTGCAGGAAAACCCTAATACTCTACAAGGTTTAAAAGAAGCCAAAGACCAATTTGAAAAAGATTATCTGATAAAACTACTCAGTTCAGTTAATGGAAATGTCAGTCAAGCTGCTCGCTTAGCAAAACGTAATCGTACTGAGTTTTATAAATTACTCGATCGCCACCACTTAAAAGCAAACACTTTTAAGCAGTAAATAACTGTGATCAAGTTATCAAAAAAAATATTTTTCATTATTTGTCTAAAAAAAGCGACATCGACATAAACCCTTCCTAACAATGACTTTCTCTACCCTCATATTCCGATAAGGATTTTCATTGTCGCTAAAAAGAGACATATAAATAACAAGTGGCTAAAACGCAAATTATCAATCTCCCCTGAAATATGACATAAAATCATACCCTTCACAGGCATATTTGAAAATATAGTAACTGACTAAAAAGCAAGTCAAACACGTGTATTATTAGGGTCTAAAGTCTATACAACATTGCCAAAACTCCTGCAAATTCCTTATATCAAAACATCATATTTTTGCTTATTGCACTCCTCATGCGTCTCTAAATTACGACGTATAACAAGCTCCCAACCCAAGACAAACACATAAAATAAGTGGCAATATTTAATTAAAAAATAGTCCTTGCACAACTCTCGAGTGCAAAATAATTTCATTGTTTTTCAAATTGTTATAACCGCACCATACACTAAACTCTAAAGTTCATTATTTTGGCATGATTCGTGCTTAACCACTATACCGAAACCCTTCTGTTTGTATACAAAACAACCCGATAGCAGAATTATTTTCTGCAATTAAAAATACGCGGCAACCTATCATGGAGGACTAATAATATTTATTCTTCATGCACGAAAGAAGGCTCAGTATTAAATTAATCAATTAGGAATTTAAAGTATGTTTGATAGTTATTTTGAGATATTTTTAGCCGACACCTTAATAGGACACAATATTCATTTTAATATTCGTTACCAAGTTTATTGTGAAGAATTAGGGTACGAAGACCCTGCAAAATTTCCTGATAAACTCGAATATGACCAATGGGATCCTCAAGATGACCATGACTCGAATACACAACTGTTTCTAGTACGCTTAAAACATACCGGTCAATGGATTGGTGCTATGCGATTAGTACACCATAACAACGGGGCACTTCCCTTAGAAGAGATCAGTGGACTAGACCACAATATTATAGAACCTAGCATTGAAATATCTAGGCTATGCCTTATCAAAGAAATCAGAAAACCTCATATTCAAAATGCCTATGGTATAGATGAGCACAAAACGCCCCACCTCCACAATATAAATGACCTTGAATCTATAAAATTGTTTTATAGCAACCCTAAGGTCAAAAGCACAATTATTTGGGGATTATTTAATGCGGCAGCCGCTTATAGCAAAGCTCAAAACATCAAAAAAGGGTATTTATTATCAAGTAAAGCATTAATACGCATTATTAGTCGTCAAGGTTTTAAAGTTGAACAAGTTGGCTCTCAATGTGAGCACCGAGGCAAACGTGCCCCCTACCGCTTTGATGTTGAAGAAATATCCAAACACTCTATTTGGGATGATTTTAAGCAGCAATACCAACTATTTTCAGACTTAAATACCCAATATGGTTGTGACAAAACAAATGTTCGACTAGCCTACAGCCAATAAAATATATTTTTTATTTACACGATATTAGCGATTAAAAAATACATTTTTCCAAACTCCCTCAATACCCATAAGGTATCTTTTATGCAAAATGAAACCAATCACCATCAAAAAGTAACAATAGTAAAATAGTCTTTATATTTCAAATATATAAAAAAGTATTTTATATGCATAATTCACCTATATAAAATAATATTTTGACTCAATACATATTTGTTTTGACACGATACCAACTATCATGATAAAAATACACCGTCACTTACGAGTACCTTACTCACTGACACAAATTTAAGACAATAAAAATAATAAATATGTCTTAACTGTATTAATAACAGTTTTTTTATAAAAATAATAACGAGGAAAGTCAAATGGCTGAAGAAAAAGATAACTCAACTCTATATATCGGTGGAATCATTTTAGTTACAATTATTGGTGTGTTTATCCTAAAAGGTAGAGAAACTGAGCACTTACAATCTGGCGCATCAACAGCCTCTACACAGGCCGCCTTTGATGCTGCGAATGCAAAAAGAAAAGCAACAGCAAACAATTTTCAATAAATATATTATTTAAGACACACATTTTTTGACAATTTGTGTCAATGAAAATGACCACCTTAATCAGCAGTGATTAAGGTGGTTACTCGCATACCCCTATCTTTAACCTAAGCCTTCCTTAAATTTTACCTGCATAATATGCTTTGGTAATGCCTGCTTAATATGCAATAGGGTAAATACCTCCTGCAATGACATCTGATACAACTGCTCTTCAGGCACATAACGTAGTGCAAAAAAACGTTGCTGGCGACCCTTAGGATAAGCCGCTTTTATCTCTGCAATAACATGCCGAATCATTTGCCTTGCCTGCTCTATATCTGTTGCTTTACGACGATGACCAACAGATGCTAAAGCCTCTTTACTTACACTGTCCGCCTGCATAGAAGACCGGCGCATTGCCGCTAAACGCTTACTATTGCCCAAACCCACTAAACCGGCAGTCTGAATAGACTTCTTTTCTCTATTACTCATATTTTAAAATTATCCGTTTGCCATTGCTTTAGAGCGTTCAAATATAGCTCACCTTCTATCGCACGTACTCTTTGCCCCAGACTGTCCACCGTATCCCCTGCCAAGACGGGTACTTTATGTTGCAATAAGACAGGCCCTTCATCATATACGGCATTAATCACCTGAACGGAAGCACCGCTTTCACTCTCGCCTGCTTGCAATACCGCGGCATGTACAAAATCGCCATACATTTTATGCCCACCATGCAATGGTAATAATGAGGGATGAATATTGAGAATTTTATGACTAAATGCTTGCAAGGTTTCAGAGCCAATCTTTTTCATATAACCGGATAACACCACAATATCCGTCTTAGCCGTCATTAAAGCCGCTTTAATCGCTTGATCCTCATTATCAGGATGCGTTTTACCACTAATATGCAATACCTCAATACCCTGCTCTTTACACCAAGCATAAATGCCGCTATTTTTGTTATTGGTAATTAGTATTCCTATTTCAAACCCTTGCAAACTATTTTCTCTGATTGCTGCGATAATATGTTTTGCTGAACTCCCTCCATGTGAAGCTAAAAAACTTATTTTCATAATTGTTTAAATATCCTGGTAATATGATTGATTAAGGACTGCTTGCAATACACGCCAAGCAGCTAATTTTTCTTGGTAACGCATTGCAGCATAAGCAGGGCTAGTTGAAGGTAGACGCGTATAGACCAAAGACTGGTGCTGTGCTGCCAAGGTAGGCCAAATATATTTTTTATATAAATGCTCAGCGGTACCACCGTTAAAAAAGATATGCGTAACAGATGAATGCTCCGCAAAGAACATATTAAAATCATTCATTTTCATGGTGCGTTTATCAATGGCAGCATCTAAGCTTCCTTTACGCATGCAAGACTTTAAAACGTCCCATATAGCGACACCTTTTTCCTGCAACATATACTGTCCCTGCAAATAAGCTAACGGCTGTCCTTCATTAAAAAGAGCCGCCATAATGGGCCAAAAAGCATTACGCGGATGTGCATAATATTGCCGCATTGCCAATGACTGAACACTGGGCATGCTGCCCAAAATCAGTATACGCGCTTGCGTATCACCCAAGCTATTAAAACTGTGACTAACTGTCATTTTCTTAATAAACAATTTTGCTGATTTTAACGAAATTATTTGCGATAATGCTCGCCCTTGCCTGTATACTGCCGGTGATTATAAAATTTGCAAGCAAGCCATTTTGGCTAATAACAAGCTATCACAACAGCTATATTAAAACATAAGCCATAACGATTTAATAACCGTTCAGCCTCACTTACACCTTCTTACTTTACTTTAATTTATTATACCTAAACTATGTGGTTTAAAAATCTAGCTATTTACCGTTTAACCGAAGCCTTTACCTTGTCTCCTACCGAATTAGAAGCAAAGCTGGAAAATTTACGCTTTAAACCTTGCGGGGCAACCGAAGAGTTCAGCTACGGCTGGACATCACCTCTAGGTCGTAGTTCTGATTCACTCATACATCAGTCCAATGGCTTTATGATGCTATGCGCAACCAAAGAAGAAAAGGTATTGCCTAGTAGTGTCATTAACGAAATGACCGCGGAAAAAATTGCAGAAAAAGAAGAGCAAGAAGTCCGTAAATTATCCAAAAAGGAGCGTAGCGACCTAAAAGATCAAATTATCTTTGAGTTATTACCACGTGCCTTTTCATTTTCTAAAAGAACCTTTGCTTATATTGACCCGAAAGGGGGATGGTTAATTGTTGATGCCGCCTCGGCAAAAAAATCCGAAGACCTTATTAGTTTTTTACGCAAAAACTTAGGTTCCTTACCCGTCGTTCCCGTTAGCACAACAGAAAAGCCCACTAACATAATGACCCAATGGCTATTGCAAAATGAAACGCCTACCGATGTCCTGATTGAAGATGAGTGCGAACTCAGAGCCCCTGAAGAAGCAGGCGGCATCATCCGCTGTAAACGCCAAGACTTAGCTGCCCCTGAAGTCAAAAATCACTTAGACACAGGCAAGCAAGTGATTAAACTAGCCATTAGCTGGTCAGACCGGTTATCATTTATTGTCGATGAAAATCTATCCATTAAACGCTTAAAATTCTTAGACCTTATTCAAGACCAAGTCAGCGATATTGAAGCGGGCACAACAGAAGAGCAATTTGATGTTGATTTTACTATTATGTCACAAGAGCTTAGTCAGTTTTTACCACGCCTTTTAGACATATTTGGCGGTGAAAACCCTCACTAATGCTTAATTTATCCTTTTTGAGGAAATGTGTTGCAACGAGTGCTTTGCTCCTCTTAAGCACTCAGGTCAACGCTATTTCTTTCCGCTTGCCCGCTTCTGACCAAGACAGTCTAATTAGAGAATTTAGCGATGGCGTTAACAAACAAACCATTGCACGCCAGGATGATGATTTACTGGATATTGCCCGTCGCTTTGACTTAGGTCAAAATGAAATATTACGTTTAAATCCTCAAGTTGATCGCTGGCTTCCCAAAGCAGGCACAGAAATTCAATTACAAAGCGAACGCCTATTGCCTAATGCGCCGCGCTCAGGCATCGTGCTTAATTTACCTGAGTTTCGTTTATACTACTTCCCTAAAAAAACAAAAAATTCCCCAGCATATGTCATAACCCATCCTATCAGTATTGGGCGACAAGATTGGGAAACACCATTAGGGCAAACCCAAATTATTGCCAAAAAAGAAAATCCTAGCTGGCGACCACCCGAGTCAATAAAAAAAGAGCATGCAGAAAAAGGCGACCCGTTGCCGGATGTGGTTCCGGCAGGCCCAAATAACCCCTTAGGCTTATTTGCCATTCGCTTAGGCATTCCCGGCTACCTCATTCATAGCACTAACAAGCCTTATGGTGTAGGCTTACAAGTCAGCCATGGCTGCATCCGTATGTACCCTGAAGATATTGAAAAGCTATTTCCGCTCATTACCATAGGGACGCAAGTCACCATCGTCAACCAAGCCGTCAAAGTCGGCTGGTATGAAAATGAGCTCTATATAGAAGTCCACCCACCACTGGAAACACACCTGTCGGACAACTTACTGGATATTGCACTAGATTTAATCGAACAGGCTAATAACGGCGCACTACCAGTGCTCAATGGTGCAGCACTAAAACAAGCATTAGTAGAAAAAAAAGGACTACCGGTAAAGATTTTTACACGCACTAAGCGATAGAAAAATCATATTGTAACTAGGCAAAAAAAAGCCCGTTTAATGCAAGCATTAACGGGCTTTTAATAATGCTTTTATATTAAAAAAGCATTATTTCATCATTGCTTTATTCAACATACGGTCTAACTTTAGATTTGTTTCCGCCGCAGATTCTGCTGCACGGTTAGCCGCTGCTGTTGCAGCCGCAGAATTTGCAGCTGCATCACTTGCATCACGCGCTGCTTGGTCTGCTTTTGCAGAAACAGCCGCAGTTTGTGCTTTTACAGTATTTATATCCGCTTGTAATCTATCTATATCGCTATCAAGTACTGAATTACCGGCACAACCAAACAGCATACTTGTACCTAAGATGACAGCAGAAACTTTTAATAATTTAATCATTTGCATTATTCCTAAAAAAACAAAACTAAAATTCAGACCTAATTGTTAATGCACGAACTAAAAAAGCACACTTAAAAACTTAGGCTTATAAATATACAGTCATTTATAAAAACAAGAATATATATGGGCTAATTTTATCGTGTTTTAAATCACTTGCCAATTTTATTTTATTTCCACGCGCATTCCTTGAAAAACCCAGTGAGCAAGCCGGTCAATTTGTTGATTTGAAACCGCAACACAACCATGCGTCCAGTCAAAAGCACCATGCACTTTATGATTACCTTCCCCTACCCCATGAATACCTATCCTACCCCCTAATATCGTATTTTGTGGCGGCAACTTGTTATGTCGATGCGCTTGCATGATTTTCTGATAATCAGCATAAGTAATGCTTTCTCTATACAGTGCCAAACCAGCGTCATACACGGAAGGATAATTCAAGCCAAAAAATTTCCTAAAATGACTCTTATCATTTATATACGCAATCTTATAATGACCAATAGGCGTAATATCATCCCCTGACTGTTGCTTATGACCCGCACCATTTCTACCCAGTGAAATATTTGCAAACACGGCTAAAACAACTCCCCCTTGTCGAACTTGTATTACTTTCTTCTGTGTATCCACCAATAGCCAAGCCAGCTCTTGGGGCAATGCAATGCCGCTAAAAAAAAGCACTAATAAAAATGTGAAGTATCGCATAAATAGCTATAATGCCGTTAGATGAGTTGTTATAAAAAACCTCGCTCCTTATTTGGGGCTAAAATATAATGTTAAGAGGCTTAAAACAGTAATGCAAATAAAAACAGTTAAAACTCAAGCTTATTCCGATCAAAAGCCTGGCACATCAGGTTTAAGAAAAAAAGTAAAGACCTTTCAACAACCCCATTATTTGGCCAACTTTGTACAAGCTATTTTTTCTTCCATAGACATAAGCGATAATAAATCACTCGTCATAGGAGGGGATGGTCGCTATTTTAACCATGAAGCCATTCAAATCATTATAAAAATTGCCGCCGCAAATGGTTTTACTGATTTTATCATTGGTCAAGATGGATTACTTTCTACCCCGGCGGCCTCACACCTTATCAGAAAGTACCAAACACTAGGCGGTTTGATTCTATCAGCCAGCCACAACCCCGGCGGCCCTGATGAAGACTTTGGCATTAAATACAATATTAGCAATGGCGGCCCCGCTCCTGAACAATATACCAATGCTTTTTTTACATATAGTCAAACTATCAGTTCCTATCAAACAGCCGACCTACCCGATATTGACCTTGCCACCCTTGGTAAACAAGAACTTGCGGGGCTAAATATCCATATCATTGACCCCGTTGATGACTATGCCGACTTAATGGCTTCATTATTTGATTTTGACTTACTCAAACAGCAAATTAGCTCAGGTAAACTCAGTTTATGCTTTGATGCCATGCACGCCATTACCGGCCCTTATGCTACCCGTATTTTAGAAGATATATTAGGCGCTCCTAAAGGTTCCGTTATTAACGCCATTCCTTTAGAAGACTTTGGTGGCCATCACCCCGACCCAAATCTAGCGCACGCTAAAGAATTAGCCACATTAATGTTTAGCCCTAACGCACCTGACTTTGCAGCCGCATCTGATGGAGACGGCGATAGAAATATGATTCTCGGGAATAATATTTTTGTTACCCCAAGTGATAGCCTTGCCATCATCGCCGCTAATGCGGAACTTATTCCGGGATATGCTAGCGGCA
>JALSIU010000188.1 GCA_026989715.1 Methylomonas sp. | reverse complement strand
TAATACGCGATAAGCTTCAACCGTTGGCTCAATACCAATACTTTGAGCTAAATATTTTTTTGCTTTCTCAGAAAATTGACACTTGATAGATATCTTACCTAATACACATAATAAAATCGGGTCTCTGGCATGGTCAAGCAACCATTTTTCAGCCATCTCTAACTGAGCACGAAAATCAATAGATTGCACACTGCCAAATAATGATAGTAAAGTCATATCCCATTTATTATTTAAAGCTTTTATTAATTCTTTTTCAATTTTAGCACCCGCCCCAGCTTCTATCATGGCTGCAAAATAAATGGCCAGTACGCCCGGCATTGTTTTGACATGCTCAGGAACGGACTGCCAAAGCGCCTCTATTTCTGCCGCATTTTCATGTTCAGCCGCTTCTTTCAGCAAAACACTATAAGTTTCCACTTCTAATAGCTTTACCTCCGCTTCCATAAAGACTTTATTTTCATGAAATGAAGGCAACAATGCTCTAATTGCTTTCCAGTCACCTAGCTGTTGATACGTTTGATGCAACATTTTCAATACACTAGCATGTGAGGAGTCTAGTGAGTGCAGTTTAGTTAATGTGTCCAAAGCTTGGTCAAATTGTTTTTGCGACAAATGTAACTCAGCTTGTGTTAAGCCCACGGCAACTTCTGAGCCTGGCGCATCTTGTGTTGCCCGTTTTAAATATTCATCACGCTTATCCATTGCACCACGCGAATGTGCGGCACGCGCAGCCGTTAAGTAATGAATAAGTGGCGCACCACTATTAGAGGCATGCTTAATCAGAGTCTTTTCGGCACGTTCCCAGTTACCTTCTGCTGAATCAACCAGTCCTGCAATTAAAGCATCTTGAGAGCGATTGAACTTAATAGACTTACCACGCATTCTAATCTTACCAGGCAATCTTAGCAACCAACCCAACCATCTAAATAGCACATAAAAAACAAAAAAACCGATAATTAAAGCTACCATAAAAACAACTAATGAGGTTTCTAGTGCCCAATGGCCAATACCGATTAAAACGTATCCGGGGTCATCATATTGCAATAGCCATTCATGAACAATAAAAGCAAAAAACAGTGCCGATACCAGTGCTACTAGAAAAAATAAAATATTCTTCACGCTTCAAACCTCTTGTTTTATTTTTGTTCCGCCGATGTAGCAGGTTGCATGGCCTTATCAGCCTCCAACCTTAACTTGGCAATATCTCTAAGCATCTTAAGTGAACGACTGATATCAGGAAAGTTACTGCGAATTTGAATGGCCTTTAACCTATTTAGTTCAAGCACATAATTCTTATAGGTTGCATCTTTTATAAAATTATCAGAAAGCCATTGCAAAACATCTTTAATGGCCACTTGATAAAGCGCATCATCATGCTGAACTAAAGCAAGTTTAACAATTGCCAACTTAGTGCTGAGTTGCTCCTTAATAAAAATCATCTGCTCAGGTGTAATAATGGAATTGACCGCTCTATCTAAACGCCTAATAGTCACAATACCTTCAATTTCGATTAAAGCATCATCCAAAGCATCATTAATATCACTACTAGCACTCTCCTTTTCAGCGACATCTGCTTTGCTTTGCTCTTTACCTGAATAAGGTAAAAAGAGTTTTAATTTATCAACACTTTCTTCCAGCATTTCTAAAGTAGAATAGATGCCGACTACATCAGCAACCTGCACTTGCTTGACAGCCGTAATTTCCTTTGCGATTTGACTTCTTATTTTAAATCCGGCGGTATCTCCACTTTCACGCAAACGATGGTCAGCCGCTTTTAATGCTTCAATAGTCGTTCTAACGTCTCCCATTAAATGTAAACGGCGGTTAGCAACACTTAATAAATATTCAGCATCAGCAACCAACCAATCACCACGAGTTTTACCTAACTGTCTTTGTAAACGCTGAATAGAGTTTTTTAAATTATCAGAAGTGGTATCTAAGCGTTCAGTATGTAGACTACTAATTTCATTTAAACGACGTTCATACTGGGTATCTCTATTATTCACTTCAGATGTTAAGTTAGCCAATTGGCTCTGAATGGCCACTAACTGCTCTTGATAACCGGAAATTTGCTTAGTCAACTCGATAACATGCTGGGTATCTTTACTAATTTCCCCACCCAAATCTTGTTGCTTATCACGCAACTGCTGATAAAGTAAAAAACCAGCACCCGCCAAACTTAATATGATCAATATAATAATAAGTCCAAACCAAATACTACTGCCAGATTTTTTAGTACTGGGCACAGCCTCTTGTTGTTTTTGATTTTCAATTACTTCCGCCACATTATTCCCCATTCAGTAATGCATTTATCATTGCTTGATCAGATGCTTTATTAGCAATAATAATCGTCTTAAACCCAATTTGTTCGGCTACCACAGATACCCGACGACTAATAACAACTAAAGGTATTGTTAATACCCTTTTTTCAATATTATCTTTGGCTAAAACCTGCATTAAGTAACGTAATGTCTCAGCACTATAAATAAATATTGCAGCTAGTCCGTTATCAAGTATCAATGATTTCACAAGGCCACTATTTTTAGTTATTGGTAATAGCCGTTGATAAAGCTCCAAATACTCAACCATTGCACCACGCTCACGCAAAGTGCGCGCAAGCAATTCTCGCCCACCCACACCTCTAATAATTAAACAACGCTTATTTCTAAGGCATTGTAATTCCGGCATAAGCAATAAGGCTTCTGTATTAAAAGCATCTTGCGACACGATGGCACTATGAATGCCAGCATCAGAGAGTGCTTTTAGCGTTGCGGCACCAACTGCAATACACGTTGCCCGTTTTAAAAGCTCTATTTTGCCACTAAATACCTGTAGTGCAAAATTTACAGCATTAGTACTCACAAAAAAAACATACTGATATTGTGCTATATCAGTAATATATTGCTTTTCCAGTACAGATAGCTCCTTTGCTTTTATTGCAATGACAGGAAAGCGCACAGGCTGCAACCCATACCCTTCCAGTAAACAACATAATTTTTCAGACTGTTGCTCAGGCCTTGTTACTAATATATGCTTTCTAATAGATTCGGACATCCGTTCAAAAGACAAACTAAGAATATAAATCCTTCAATACTTCGCCTGCACCACTAGAGAGTAATTCTTCTGCAATCGCCGTCCCTATCATTTCTGCTTGCTCAAAAGTACCTGTCATTTGAGCACGATAAATAACTGAGCCATCAGGCTTGCCAACAAGCCCCCGCATAAACAACTGACCACCTCGTAACTCTGCAAACCCTGCAATAGGCACTTGACAGCCACCATTCAATCTTGCATTCATAGCACGCTCGGCTTGCACTCGAATCGCAGTCTCTTCATCTTGCAAGGGGCTTAGCAACGCATTTATTTCAATGTCGTCAACACGACACTCGATACCCACAGCCCCTTGGCCTATCGCTGGTAAACTAACATGACTATCTAAAGTTTGTGTAATTCTATCCACAAAACCTAGACGCTTAAGGCCTGCCGCCGCTAAAATAATCGCATCATACTCACCCGCATCAAGCTTAGCTAGTCGAGTATTAACATTCCCCCTTAAAGATAAGATTTGCAACGCTGGAAATCGTTCAGCTATTTGACACTGCCTACGCAAACTGGAAGTTCCTACACGCGCATGGCTAGGCAATTCACTAATACTATTATATTTATTAGACACAAAAGCATCACAAGGGTCTTCTCTCGGTAAAATAACGGCTAAGTGCAAACCCTCAGGAAATGCTACAGGCACATCTTTCATAGAGTGTACTGCAATATCAGCAATACCATCTAACATACCCTGCTCTAATTCTTTAACAAATAATCCCTTACCACCAATTTTAGCCAATGGAGCATCTAAAATTTTATCGCCCTTAGTAACCATTTTAACTAACTTAGTCGTAATATGTGGATAAGTTTGTTCTAGCCTTTCTGCAACATACTCAGCTTGCCAAAGAGCTAATGGGCTTTGGCGTGTTGCAATTTTTATTGTTCTTTGTTTCACTGATTTACCTAATATTCCATTTAATCATCATTTGAGCTATTGTACCTGTTTTAAACTATTATTTTAGTACATTTACACATCGAAAAGTTCAACCGCAATCAACGAAAAAGATAAAAATTAGACATAAAAAAACCAGCATAAGCTGGTTTTTTTATGATTGTAAAGTAGCAATTAATCTTCTGCTACATCCAACTCAGGCCTATCCACTAATTCGACATAAGCCATTGGAGCTTTATCACCTGTGCGAAAGCCGCATTTCATAATACGCAAATAGCCACCAGGACGATTTGCATAACGCGGGCCTAATTCATTAAATAACTTTGTAACTACTTCGCGGTCGCGAAGTTTAGCAAATGCCATGCGACGCTTTGCGACTGTATCCTCTTTTGATAGAGTAATCAGTGGCTCAGCAATAGCGCGTAACTCTTTCGCTTTAGGCAAAGTTGTTCTGATTAATTCTTCTTTAAATAAAGAAGTAGCCATATTGCTAAACATAGCTTTTCTATGACTAGAGTTTCTATTTAATTGTCTTCCAGACTTACGATGTCTCATACTAATAAACCTTGTGTGTGTTATAGAATCGCTTGAGATTGCTCGGCAAGATTTTCCGGCGGCCAGTTTTCAAGACGCATCCCTAAAGATAGCCCCTTTAAAGCCAATACATCTTTAATCTCAGTAAGCGATTTCCTGCCTAAGTTAGGTGTTTTCAATAATTCAAACTCGGTACGCTGTATAAGATCACCGATGTAATATATATTTTCAGCTTTAAGGCAATTAGCTGATCTAACAGTAAGTTCTAAATCATCAACCGGACGCAGTAAAGTTGGGTCAATTTGCTCAACAGGCTCAACTATTTCTTCAGGCACTTGCTCATTAACTTGTTCAAAATCAACAAATACAGATAACTGATCATGTAAAATTGTCGCCGCAAGTTTTATTGTTGCTTCAGGCTCTACCGTCCCATTAGTTTCCAACTCTATTATCAATCTATCTAAATTAGTACGCTGATCGACACGTGTCGTTTCAACACTATAAGCAACTTTTAAAACTGGTGTATACGATGCATCAACTTGTAATGCTCCCATAACCCCGACACCTAAACCTTCGGTTCTAGTATTCGAGGGCTCATAGCCTCGACCACGCTGAACATTAATCTTCATGGACAACGCACCTTCTTCGGTTAAATTTGCAATAACCAAATCAGGATTGACAATTTCAACATCATGCGGCAACTCAATATCAGCAGCCGTAACAACACCTGCACCTACCTTATTCAAGCTAAGTGTCACCTCATTACCTGAGTGCAAAACAACAGCCAATTGTTTAATATTCAAAAGAATATCAATAACATCCTCATGAACACCTTCAATAACGGAGTACTCATGCTCTGCTTTTTCAATTTCAACACTGACTACAGCACAGCCTGGAATAGACGATAGAAGAACTCTTCTTAACGCATTTCCAAGCGAATGTCCGAAACCTCTTTCAAGAGGCTCAATGACAATTCTAGAATGATAAGTTGATTTATTAACAACCTCTACTAGCTGAGGTTTTAATAAACCAGTAACAGCACTATGCATTTAAAACCCCAGATTATTATTTAGAATACAATTCTACGACTAGTTGCTCATTTATATCAGTACCAAGATCTGCACGATCAGGTAAAGCATTAAACGATCCAGAAAAGTCCTTTGGATTAACTTCAACCCATGCAGGAAATCCATATTGCTCCGCAACAGTTAAAGAATCAGCAATTCTAACTTGTTTCTTAGCTTTTTCTCTAATAGAAATTTTATCACCTACAGAAACCATAGCAGATGGCACATTTAAAATAGAGTCATTAACTAAAATAGCTTTATGCGTTACTAACTGGCGCGCCTCAGCTCTTGTCGCTGCGAACCCCATTCTATAGACAACATTATCAAGTCTTGTTTCTAAAAGATTCAGCAGGTTTAAACCTGTCGCACCTTTTTGCAAATCAGCAACCTTATAATAATTTCTAAACTGTTTTTCTAAAACACCGTATATACGTCTAATACGTTGTTTTGCTCTTAACTGTGTCGCGTAATTTGAATCTCTAGCACGTTTTGTACCGTGTTGCCCAGGGCGCTGATCAAGCTTACATTTCCCCTCTAAAGACTTACCTCTGCTCTTCAAAAACAGGTCGGTTCCTTCACGACGACTTAATTTACAAGTTGGTCCTAAATATCTAGCCATAATATACTCCTTACCCTATACCCTACGCTTTTTTGGTGGACGACAACCATTATGTGGTATAGGTGTAACATCAACTATATTACCTATTTTAAAACCAAGGTTGTTAAAAGATCTAACTGCAGACTCACGACCAGGCCCTGGGCCTTTGATCATAACATCAAGATTTTTCATGCCAAATTCTTGAGCAACCTTCCCAGCTCTTTCTGCGGCAACCTGTGCAGCGAAAGGTGTACTTTTTCTAGATCCTCTAAAACCAGAACCACCAGAAGTAGCCCAAGACAAGGCATTTCCTTTACGATCAGTGATTGTAACGATGGTATTATTAAAAGTTGCATGAATATGTGCAATACCATCTGCAACTTCTTTTTTTATTTTCTTCTTTGTGCGATTTGAACTAGCCATTATATATAACTCTATTTATTATTTTCTAATAGGTTTACGAGGTCCTTTACGAGTACGAGCATTTGTTCTCGTTCTTTGACCACGCAATGGCAGTCCACGTCTATGGCGAATACCACGATAACAACCAAGATCCATTAAACGCTTAATGTTCATAGACACTTCACGTCGAAGATCACCTTCTACAACAATCTTAGCAATAGTTACACGAATAGCTTCTAATTGCTCTTCGGTTAACTCTTTAATTTTAATTGTCCGTTCGATACCAACTTCTTTACAGATATTAATTGCAGTTGGCTTACCAATCCCATAAATTGCAGTCAATGCTATCTCTGCATGTTTATGATCTGGTACATTAATTCCGGCAATTCGTGCCATTTAGATACTCCCCTTACGGTACTCTAAAGTTAAGTGCTCAATTATAGCATTACTGCTTTATTAAGCAATAAAAATTATCCCTGACGTTGCTTATGACGCCCATCTTTGCAAATCACCCTAACAACACCAGCTCTTTTTACAACTTTACAGTTACGGCATATTTTTTTAACAGAAGCTCGTACTTTCACAGCTCACCCCTTTTTAGTAAATTATTTTTTTAAATTCGCTTTATTCATCAAACCATCATACTTTTGCGACATAAGATGAGTTTGCATTTGTGAAACAAAATCCATGACTACCACAACAATAATCAACAAAGATGTTCCGCCAAAATAAAACGGTACATTCCAATAAACAATCAGAAATTCTGGCAACAAACACACAGCCGTTATATAAAAAGCACCAATCAACGTTAAACGCGTCATAACTTTATCTATATAAGCCGCAGTTTGCTCTCCAGGTCTGATTCCTGGCAAAAAAGCACCAGATTTTTTTAAATTTTCTGCCGTCTCTTTCGAATTAAACACCAACGCAGTATAAAAGAAACAAAAGAATACAATCGCAACAGTATATAACATCACATAAAGCGGCTGTCCTGGCGATATCGAAGTAGCAAGCTCTTGCAACCAAGAAAAACCATCCGCACTACTAAACCAGCCAGCAATTGTCGCAGGAAATAAAATGATACTTGATGCAAAAATAGGAGGAATAACACCTGCCATATTTAGCTTAAGTGGTAAAAAACTACTTTGCCCAGCATACATTCTTTTACCCTGTTGACGCTTTGGATAGTTAATCACTATTCTTCTTTGGCCACGCTCTACAAATACAACCAAAGCGGTCACAGCCACACTCAACAAAAACAAGATAACAATAAATGCACCATTCAATTCACCTGTGCGCGCTAACTCTAGCGTACCACCTATAGCAGAAGGCAAACCAGAAACAATACCTGCAAAAATAATCAAAGAAATCCCGTTACCCAAGCCTCTTTCAGTAATTTGCTCACCTAACCACATTAAAAATATGGTTCCTGTGACTAAAGTAATCGCAGTAATAACAACAAACTGGACACCAGGATGAATAACAACAGATAAACCACCAGCAGTTTGATTTTGCAATGCAACAGAAACACCAATTGCTTGAAAGGTTGCTAAAACCACTGTTCCATAACGCGTATACTGCGATATTTTACGCCTTCCTGATTCACCCTCTTTTTTGATCTGCTCCAATGCAGGAATGACAATCGTCATTAACTGCATAATAATAGAAGCAGAAATATAAGGCATAATACCCAAAGCAAAAAGACTTAATCTTTTTAAGGCACCACCTGAGAACATATTAAACATGTCAAAGATGGAGCCTTCCTGCTGCTTAAACATCAGTGCTAAGGCTTGAGGATCAATTCCTGGAACCGGAATATGAGCCCCAACCCTATAAACAAAAAAAGCACCTAATACGAATAATAATCTGGAGCGCAGCTCTGAAAAGTTACCTGCTTGCTCTCTCATTTGTGCGCCTGATCTACTCACTTTTAATCCTCTATTTTACCACCAGCGGCTTCTACACTAGCTTTAGCACCAACTGTCGCCTTCAAGCCTTTTAGAGTAACTGCCACATCAATATTTCCTGACTTGATTACCTTAGCAACTTTAGTAAAAGCAGGAACTACATTTGCTTTAATTAAATCATCAAGCGTCACCACATCAAGCTTCAAACTTGCAATCTCACTTAATCTTACTTCAGAAGTATATTTTGATTTTCTCGAAGTAAAACCAACTTTTGGTAAGCGGCGCTGCAAAGGCATCTGACCGCCTTCAAAACCCACTTTATGGAATCCACCACTACGTGATTTTTGACCTTTATGACCTCTACCACAAGTTTTCCCCAGTGTTGAACCAATACCCCGCCCAACTCTTTTAGGGTTCTTCCTTGACCCTGCAGCAGGTTTTATAGTATTTAAATACATTATATTTCCTCTACCTTAACCATATAAGAGACCTTATTAATCATCCCTCTATTCTCAGCAGTATCAATAACCTCTACAGTATGGTTAATACGCCTTAACCCTAAGCCTTGCAAACAAGCTTTATGCCTTTGCAAGCGACCAATACTACTTTTAGTCATTGTGACGCGTAATTTTTTATCTGCCATGTCAATTACCCTGTAATATCTTCAACCGACAAACCGCGTTTAGCAGCAATTTGCTCAGCATTATTCATATGGGCGAGCCCATCAATTGTTGCTCTAACCACATTGATAGGATTATTAGTTCCAATACATTTAGCAAGCACATTGTGCACGCCAACTGCTTCAAAAACTGCTCGCATTGGACCACCAGCAATAATACCCGTACCTTCAGTAGCAGGCTGCATAAAAACTTTTGCAGCACCTACTTCAGACATGATTGAATATTGCAAAGTATCCCCTTTTAAAGATACTTTATGCATATTTTTTCTAGCTTGCTCTAATGATTTTTGAATTGCAATGGGTACTTCTTTAGCTTTACTTACGCCATACCCAACATTCCCATCACCATCGCCCACTACCGTTAAAGCAGTAAAACCAAATACTCTACCGCCTTTTACAACTTTCGCGACTCGTCTGACAGAAACCAATTTTTCCTGTAAACCATCTGAGTTCGCTTGTTGAGGTGCATTTGCCATTTTATATCCCCTAAAACTTCAAGCCAGCTTCACGAGCAGCGTCAGCCAAAGCTTTAACGCGACCATGATATTTAAAACCAGAACGATCAAAAGTTACTTCAGTAATACCCGCAGCAATTGCTTTATCTGCTACCAACTTACCTACCAAAACTGCTGATTCAATATTTCCAGTACTTTTTACCGCTGATTTAACTTCAGCTTGAGTTGTTGAAGCACTAACTATTGTTTTAGTTCCATCTTCTGAAATGATTTGTGCATAAATATGCTTAGATGTTCTATGAACAGACAAGCGACTACTGTTAAGCCTTTTTATATTTGATCGAAGCTTTAAAGCTCTTCTCAAACGAGATACTTTTTTATTCATTTTGCTAGCCTATTTTTTCTTCGCGTCTTTTCTAACAATATGCTCATCCGCATACTTAACACCCTTACCTTTATAAGGCTCAGGCGGTCTATACGCCCTAATATCCGCAGATACAGCACCAACTTGTTGCTTATCTATACCTTTAACAACTATTTCAGTTTGGCTTGGTGCTTCAATTTGAATGCCCTCAGGTACATCAAACTCAACAGGATGGGAAAAACCTAAACTAAGACTTAATACCTTACCTTTAACTTGAGCCCTATAACCAACCCCAACTAAATTTAGTTTTTTCTCAAAGCCCTGACTAACACCCTGAACCATATTAGCAACATTTGCACGCGCCGTTCCTGCTTGAGCAGTTGCTTTTTTATCGTTTTGATTCCATTTCATACTGACAGTAGAATCTGATAAATCAATTTGTACCGAGTTATGCAACTGCATTTCAAGTTGCCCTTTACTTCCTTTTACAGAAACTAAAGACCCATCTACTTTTACTTCAACACCTGCAGGTATTGTTACTGGGTTTTTTGCTATTCTTGACATAATTCCCCCTTAACAAACTGTGCAGATTACTTCGCCACCATGACCAATTGCGCGAGCTGCGCGATCTGTCATAACACCTTTAGAAGTAGAGACAATAGCTACACCTAAACCACCTAATACTTTAGGCAATTCATCTTTTGACTTATAAACTCGCAAACCAGGTCGGCTAACTCTCTTAACCTTTTCAATAACCGGCTTACCATTATAGTATTTAAGTTCAACCGACATAGACACATGCGTGCCATTTGTTTCAGTTGAAAAATCTTTAATATACCCTTCATCTTTTAAAACTTTTGCAATCGCAACCTTAAGTTTTGATGACGGCATATTAACGTTTATTTTTCCTGCAGACTGCCCATTTCTGATGCGCGTAAGCATGTCTGCAACTGGATCTGTCATGCTCATATTATTTTCTCCAAATATCCAACAAGCCGATTACCAACTGGCCTTCACTAAACCAGGAACATCACCACGCATTGTAGCTTCTCTAAGTTTATTTCTGCTCAAGCCAAATTTACGATAAAAACCGTGCGGCCGCCCAGTGATATTACATCGATTACGGACTCTTGCTGCGCTAGAGTCTCTAGGTAATTTCTGTAATGCCAAACCTGCTTCATCCTTGTCTTGTATTGAAGAATTAGGATCCCTAATAATTTCTTTTAAAGAAGCTCTTTTTGCTTCATATTTTTTTACTAATTTAGCTCGTTTTTGCTCACGAGCTATCATTGATTTTTTAGCCATAACTGTTAGCTCTTAAATGGAAAGTTAAACTGCTTTAACAACGCCAAACCTTCTTCGTTTGTCTTAGCTGTTGTAGTAATGCATATATCCATGCCACGTAACTTATCTATCTTATCATAATCTATCTCAGGAAAGATAATTTGCTCTGTCACACCCATGCTATAGTTACCACGACCATCAAAGCTTTTTGGACTCATCCCTCTAAAATCACGAATACGTGGAATTGCAATACTGATTAGACGATCTAAGAACTCATACATCTTATCTTGCCTAAGAGTGACTTTACATCCGATTGGCATATCATCACGAATTTTAAATCCAGCAATTGATTTCCGCGACAATGTTACAACAGCCTTTTGACCGCTGATTTTTTCCATATCACTAACAGCCGCTTGCACGACTTTTTTATCTGCCACAGCATCACCTAAACCCATGTTTAAAGTAATTTTGGTGATTTTTGGCACTTGCATTACTGATGTGTAGCCAAACTCTTTCATCAATGCAGGCAATACTCTTTCTTTATAATCTTCTCTTAATCTAGCCATGATTATACCTACACATCAATAATTTCATTATTTGATTTAAAGTATCGGACTTTTTTTCCGTCATCCAATATTTTAAACCCTACTTTATCTGCTTTTTTTGTTGCTGCATTATACAAAGCAATATTTGATTTATGAATCGGCATCTCTTTTTCTATGATACCACCATCAATGCCAGCATTAGGATTCGGTTTTTGGTGCTTTTTAACTTTATTAACCCCTTCAACCAATATCTTTTCTTTTATAAATTTACTGATCCGTCCTCGTTTGCCTTTATCTTTTCCGATAAGAACAATGACTTCGTCACCTTGTTTAAGTTTTTGCATTTTCTATGACCCTTACAATACTTCTGGTGCTAGTGAAATAATCTTCATAAATCTCTCACCTCTTAATTCGCGCGTCACAGGACCGAAAATACGAGTCCCTAGCGGTTGAAGCTGAGCATTTAAAATTACCGCTGCATTACCATCAAATCTTATAAGTGACCCATCTGCTCTACGCACACCTTTTTTAGTGCGCACAACCAATGCATTATAAACTTCACCTTTTTTCACTCTGCCACGTGGGATTGCATCTTTAATACTAACTTTAATAATATCGCCGATTGCCGCATAACGTCTATGCGACCCACCGAGAACTTTGATACACATGACCTTTTTTGCACCGCTGTTATCAGCGACATCAAGGTTAGTTTGCATCTGAATCATTATATAATCCTAATTTACTATTTACTTGAAATTCAATATAGTTGATTATTTAGCTTTACTAACCACTTCAACTAATTTGAAAGTTTTATTTTTTGAATAAGGGCGACATGATGTAATTAATACAACATCACCTTCACGGCAGACATTCGCTTCATCATGCGCAAGTAATTTTGTAGACCGTCTAATATACTTTCCATATATTGGATGTTTCACAAGACGCTCGACCAATACAGCGACCGTTTTGTCCATTTTATTACTTACTACACGACCCGTAATGGTACGTAACTTCTCTGTATTATCGCTCATTATGATTGTCTCGCCATTTCATTTACGACTGTTTTAACACGCGCAATATTTCTCCTGACTTTTTTAACTTGATCAGATTTAGTTAATTGCCCAGTATTTTTTTGCATACGTAAATTAAACTGTTCACGCCCTAACTCAACTAGTGTTGCATTTAATTCTTCTGCACTTTTCTGACGTAATTCACTTACTTTCATTACAGCACCGTCCTAACAATAAACTTTGTTTTTACAGGTAGCTTTGCTGCCGCCAAAGCAAAGGCAGAACGCGCAGTTTCTTCAGAAACACCCTGCAATTCATATAACATTGTACCAGGCTTAATTTGAGCAATCCAATACTCAACACTCCCTTTCCCTTTACCCATTCTAACCTCAAGAGGTTTTTTGGTAATAGGCTTATCAGGAAATATTCTTATCCATAATTTACCATCACGCTTACAATGTCTTGTAATGGTTCTACGAGCCGCTTCAATTTGTCGAGCCGTAATCCGACCTCTCTCAACTGATTTTAGACCGTATTCACCAAAACTAACTGATGAGCCACGAACAGCAATACCTGTATTTCTTAGTTTGTGCTGTTTACGAAATTTTGTTCTTTTAGGTTGAAGCATTTTATTTTCCCTTCACCTATTTTTTAGATTTAGTTTTTTCAGAATTTTCTAAAGAAGGATTTGTATTAAACACCTCTCCTTTAAAAATCCATACTTTAATACCGATAATACCGTATGTTGTATTTGCCTCAGCAACACCATAATCGATATCTGCTCTTAGCGTATGCAAAGGAACTCGCCCTTCTCTATACCATTCGCTACGTGCAATCTCAGCTCCATTTAGACGTCCGCCTAAATTAATCTTAATTCCTTCAGCCCCTAAGCGCATAGAATTTGTGACAGCCCGTTTCATAGCTCGTCTGTACATAATTCTTTTTTCTAGCTGCTGCGCAATACTTTCCGCAACTAACTTCGCATCAAGTTCAGGCTTTCTAATTTCTTCAACATTGATTTGAACCGGAATCCCCATCATCTTTGAAACGTCTTTACGCAACAAATCAATATCTTCACCTTTCTTACCAATCACAATGCCTGGACGAGCCGTATGTATTGTAATATGTGCATTATTAGCAGGACGATTTATCTGCACCCGACTCACAGATGCATGTGCTAATTTCTTTTGAATATAGTCACGCACTGTTAAATCTTGATGCAAAAAGACGGGATAGTCTTTACTGTTTGCATACCATCTTGACGTAAAATCCTTAACAATACCAAGACGTATTCCTGTTGGATGTACCTTTTGACCCATTCTATTGCCCCTACTCGAATTCTGCGACTTTAACTGTAATATGACAAGTACGCTTCAATATATGATTTGCACGACCTTTTGCTCTTGCCTGAAACCTTTTAAGAGTTCTAGACTCATCTACAAATACTGTTGAAACTTTTAACTCATCAATATCAGCACTTTCATTATGCTCTGCATTTGCAATAGCTGACTCAAGTACTTTTTTCATAATCGCAGCAGCTTTTTTAGTACTAAATTTTAGTATATTTAAAGCTTCTTCGACTTCAAGACCTCTAATTTGATCTGCAACCAAACGCGCTTTTTGCGCTGATAAAGGTGCATTGCTTAATTTAGCTGAAACTTCCATCACCAACCTACCTTGACTTTTTATCAGCCAAATGGCCTTTATATGTACGTGTAGGTGCAAATTCACCCAGTTTATGCCCAACCATGTTTTCAGAGATTAGTACTGGCACATGCTGGCGGCCATTATGTACGGCTATCGTCAAACCTAACATTTCAGGCGTTATCATTGATCTTCTAGACCAAGTCTTAATCGGTTTCCTACTATTGCTACTTACTGCATCATCTACTTTTTTTTGTAGGTGATGATCAATAAAAGGACCTTTTTTAATTGAACGTGGCACTTTTTTAATTCCTCTCTATCGCTTATTACGTCTTCTAACAATCATTTTGTCAGTACGTTTATTCTTTCTGGTCTTATATCCTTTAGTTGGCATTCCCCAAGGTGACACAGGATGTCTACCCCCAGAAGTCCTACCTTCACCACCACCATGCGGATGATCAACCGGATTCATTACAACACCACGAACTGTAGGGCGAACTCCACGCCACCTTGATGCACCAGCCTTACCTAGGGATCTAAGATTATGTTCTGAGTTTGAAACCTCACCCATAACCGCCTTACAATCAGCCAACACCTTACGCATCTCACCAGAACGCAATCTCAAAGTAACATGAGCCCCTTCTTTTGCAACAAGCTGTGCAGAAGTTCCAGCACTACGCGCCATTTGAGCACCTTTCCCAGGCTTCAACTCAACACAGTGAACAGTCGAACCTAATGGCATGTTGCGCAATGTCATGCAGTTACCAACTTTGACAGCAGCACTTTCAGAAGAGATAACCTCTTGACCAACCACAATACCCTTAGGAGCGATAATATATCTACGCTCACCATCTTTATATAGAACTAATGCAATATTTGCCGTTCTATTTGGATCATACTCAAGCCTTTCAATAATACCTGGGATATTAAGTTTATTACGCTTAAAATCTATAATACGGTAGCTTTGCTTATGTCCGCCACCGATATGACGTGTAGTAATACGCCCATTATTATTACGCCCACCACTTTTACTTTTTTTACTTAGTAAAGGCGCGAAAGGTTTACCTTTATGTAAATCTTCATTTTTTACTCTAACGACAAACCTAGAACCTGGCGATGTCGGTTTTGATTTTACAATAGCCATTTATCTTACCGAATTATATTCTTTTATTTTCCAATTATGCTGCAGAGAAATCAATATCATGACCTTCTTTAAGCTTAACATAAGCTTTTTTCCAATCAGAACGTTTACCCATAAAGCGACCAAATCTTTTTGTTTTCCCTTTAACATTCAAAAGCTGTACTTTCTCAACTTCAACATTAAACATTAACTCAACAGATTTCTTTACTTGCAGTTTAGTAGCTTGGTTGGCTACTTTAAATACAAATCTATTATCTGTCTCTGCAGCAACAGTACTCTTTTCAGAAATGACAGGTGCCTTAATTACATTTGAAAGATTAAATTCTATACTCATAATAACTGCGCCTCAATTGATTTTAACGCTGCCGGAGTAGCAATTATATTTTCCGCAGCAATTAACATAACCGGATCTAATTCTTTTGCAGTAGTAATCTCAAGATTTACTATATTTCTTGAAGACAAATATAAGTTCTCATCCAACTCATCAGCAATAATTAAGATTCGACTTTTGCCCAGCTCCTTCAATTTTGCAACCAACTCTTTTGTTTTTGGAGTTGTCGGCATAATATCTAGGCTTGCAGTCAAGCGATTTTGTCGCACTAACTCTGACAAAATAGAACGAATTCCAGCACGGTACATTTTTTTATTCAACTTCTGTTCAAAAGATCTCGGCTGTGCTGCAAATGTCGCCCCCCCGCCTCTCCAAAGTGGACTGCGTATTGTACCAGATCTTGCTCGCCCCGCACCTTTTTGTTTCCAAGGCTTAGCCCCGCCGCCACTAACAGCAGATCTATTTTTTTGAGCTTTCGTCCCTGAGCGTAGACCAGCCATAGTCTTAGTAGCCAACTGATGTATTAGAGCCTCATTATATTCTCGCCCAAAAACATCTTCGCTTACCTCTACTTCACCCGCAGAGTCTGCACTATTAAGTGCTGCTATTTTCACACTCATGACTTATCCTTTGTTCTTTTTCTTTACTGCAGGTGTCAATACAACATCACCACCTTTTGCGCCAGGTATTGAACCTTTGACCAAAATAAGGTTTCTTTCTGCATCAATTGAATGAATTGTCAAATTCTGAGTAGTTACTTTCGCATTTCCCATATGACCCGACATTTTCTTGCCTTTAAATACTCTACCTGGTGTTTGACACATACCAATAGATCCATTTGACCTATGCGATATCGAGTTACCATGAGTAGCATCTTGCATACCAAAATTATGTCGCTTTATTCCACCTTGAAACCCTTTACCAATGCTCATCCCTTGAACATCAACTGTTTGGCCGGTAGCAAATAAATCAACTGTCAACTCAGAACCTACGGCCAACTCCTCTCCCTCACTATCAGCCAACCTAAATTCCCATAAGCCACGACCAGCTGTCATATTTGCAGCCGCATAATGCCCCGCCATTGCTTTATTTATTTTTGATGATTTTTTATCTCCAACAGCAACCTGCACTGCACGATAACCATCATTCTCAAGCCCTTTGACTTGAGACACTCTATTTGAGTCAATCTGTATCACAGACACAGGAATTGACGTGCCATCTTCACAAAAAACACGTGTCATTCCACATTTACGACCAATTAGACCTAATGCCATAATTAAACCCTCTAATTACTTAAGCTTAAATAAGCTTAATTTTAACGTCAACACCAGCCGCTAGATCTAACTTCATCAGCGTATCAACTGTCTTATCGGTTGGCTCGATAATATCAAGCAAACGTTTATATGTTCTCAATTCATATTGGTCACGCGCATCTTTGTTTACATGCGGGGATGTCAGAATTGTAAAACGCTCATGCTTTGTTGGCAAAGGAATAGGACCTTTAACTTGCGCCCCTGTTCTCTTTGCCGTCTCAACAATCTCACTAGCAGATTGATCAATTAATTTATGATCAAATGCCTTCAAGCTTATTCTAATAGTTTGACTAGACATATCTATTACTCAACCACAGTTGCAACAACACCCGCACCAACCGTACGTCCGCCTTCACGAATCGCAAAGCGCAAACCGTCTTCC
>JALSIU010000187.1 GCA_026989715.1 Methylomonas sp. | reverse complement strand
GGTGCAGTGCAAAAAAATTCAAGATAGAGCGGCACATCATGGCTTTGACTGGCCTGAGATTGAGCCGGTGTTCGATAAAGTGCTGGAAGAGTTAGATGAGGTAAAAGAAGCGTGGCAATCAGGAAATAAGCCGCATATTGAGGAAGAAATCGGTGATTTATTATTGGTTGCGGTGAATTTGGCCAGGCATATGCACGTTGATCCGGAGCAAGCTTTAAAAAAGAGTACGCAAAAATTTTCTACTCGCTTTGAATATATAGAAGAAAAAGTGACTTGTTCAGGACGTGAAGTGAAGCAATGTGATTTGGCCGAATTAGATGCCTTATGGGATGAGGCTAAAATCTATCTTAAAAATAAGGCATAGTGGCAAGTAGAAAAATGCTGATACGAAACGATTTTAATTTTAAAGAGAGTAAAACAAATGACTACATTTAGCCAAGTGACGGTAGTTAAAAAAGCGAATATTTATTTTGATGGTAAGGTCAATAGTCGCACTGTGCAATTTGCTGACGGCAGTGAAAAAACATTAGGTTTTATGATGCCGGGTGATTATAGCTTTGCTACAGAAGCCAAAGAGTTAATGGAAATTATGGCAGGTGATTTGGAAGTATTATTACCTGATACCCAAGACTGGCAAACCATTTCGGCTGGCCAATCATTTGAAGTGCCTGCTAATTCAAAATTTGATTTAAAAATCAAAACACCCACAGATTATTGTTGTTCTTATTTTTAAGTAAGCACTATGACTGAACAGCGTATCATCACGATTGAAACAAAAATTGCATTCCAAGAAGATATTATTAGTCAGCTGAATGATGTTATTTGTAAGCAACAAGACCAAATTGATGCTTTAGAGCGTTTAACACAGCAATTGTTGCTAAGAGTTAGGGATTTATCAGAAGCATCTGTTGCAAGTTCTAGTGTAGGCTCAGATATGATGGATGAGAGACCGCCGCATTATTAATAATGGCGTAAAAGTTCATCTGTCGTTTACTAGGGGAGTGATGTAAACGACAGATTAGGTTTATTGTTTATAAAATGTCTTTTGCCTTTTCAAATGCGGCTCTAAAGTCGATATAGACCGGTTTATCGCCTGTTAGCATTGAACTTAATAAGGCGTGTTGCACTTTGTACTTTACATTTCCGATTGCCAGAGGGCCAATAGAGGCCACATTTTCTGTATCGGGCAAGATTACGCCAAAATCATTCATTTGTACGCCTGCAATGCCGGCAGGTGGTACTGCATTGACATCACCGACAACTTTTAGTTGTTGGGTATGGCTTAATACTTCCGTGTTCAAGATTTGAATACCCGCTTTAGCTGTGCAAAAGATGATGTCAACATCGGCAATTAAAGCAATTTTATCTTCATCATATGTGGCGGCTGCCCCGGTCAGGGTGCTGTCAAAACGGCGGTTATATTCGGCTGCTAAGCCGGAAGCCGTATCTGCAGAGATATGATCGACTAATATCGTTTCTGCACCTGCCAATGAGGCAATCACACCTGTTGCAATACCGACAGGGCCTGTGCCGCCAAATACCAATGCTTTGCAGTCCTTGAATTCTTTTTTATGTTTGGCTTTAAGCTCTTTTTCTACGCAAGCAACTAATGCTGCTGCGGTGGTAAAAGCACCACTTGGGTCAGCAAAAACAGAGACTTCAAAGGGCGGTACCATCGCTTGTTTACACGCGTTTAGCATATCGACTGCCAAACCGATATCGCGCCCTCCAAGAAAAATACCTGTGCGCTTCACACCTTTAGGGCCGCGTGAGAAAATAACATCTTGAGTTAGCCGGTGCATGCTGTCCAGCTTAACATTTGAATAGGGAATGAGTAGATCAAAATCACAGTCCAGTGCCATGTTGATATCAAATGGGCTGTTATTTTGCATCGGGTCAAACATGTGCAATACGCTTCTTTTGGACATAAGGTCGCCTTAACGTTTTAATAGGGCATAAAGCTGTGCAATATGCCCTGAGAGTAGGTAAATTGAGTTACTTGGATGCTAGTATGTATTCGCGTGCCGCAGTAAAAGCATGTTCAAAATGAAGAAATAAGTGCTTATCGGTTTCAATCATGCTTTTTAACAATTTGCTTTGTACTTGGTATTTTACATTGCCGATAGCTAACGCACCGATACCCACCGCACCACTTTGAGAGCCGGCGATTGCTTTGCCATTATCAAAAGCATCAAGGCCTGCAACACCTGATGGTGGCACGGCATTGACATCGGCCGCAACTTTTAGTTGTGTGGCCGTACTGATAAGCTCGGTACTTAATAGTTCAATACCGGCGGCACCGGTTGCAAAAATAACATCCGTCTGGCTTAAATATTCCGCTTTATCTGCATCTGCTCCCGCTGCAATGCTGATTTTGCCTTCCCCAAATTCGCCAGAACACATATCGGCTATACGCTGTGATTTTTCCAGTTGTCGGCCTATGATACGTACATTAGCACCTGCTTGGGCGGCCAGCACGGATGCCACTTGACCGACAGGGCCTGTGCCACCTAAGGCAAGGACGGTTTTGCCTTCTAGTCCCGTATTAAATTTTGTTTTCAGCTCATTTTCTACCACGGCAACCATTGCCGCTGCGGTGGTAAAAGCACCGCTAGGGTCGGCGAATACGGATACTTCAAAAGGCGTAAACATAGAATTTTTAGCCGATTTAAGCATATCCATAGCTTGTTTGGTATCTCGGCCGCCAATAAAAATACCTGTGTTTTTTAGCCCTTTGGGAC
>JALSIU010000186.1 GCA_026989715.1 Methylomonas sp. | reverse complement strand
TAAGTATTCAATAAAATGAATACGATTTTGGTTTAACTGTGTCATTTTTTGAGCTCCTATTTTCAATTTACTTTGCAATATGAATAAAGCAAAGAATATGCCATATTGTTAGAGTGAGTAGGGGTGTAGAGTAAAATGTTAGAGTTAGGGATGAGGGGAGGTTTTTTGTCATATTTGTCAGTTGATATGACAGTGCTGTCATGTAAGAAAAAATCAGTGACAATAATTAGGGGAGGTGAGATGGTTTGTGGTATTTCGCACGACTTTGGGGAGGGGCGGTGCGCCGTGCGAAATTTGTTAAGAGGTGAGCGTTATTCTTCCCAAGCCCGCCCATCTCTGGCCAATAAAGCAACCGATGCAACAGGCCCCCAACTGCCGGCCGCATAGCCTTTGGCCTCCTCATTAGTCGCTGCCCAAGCATTTTGAATCGAATCAATCCACGCCCAGGCTTGCTCAATTTCTTCGCGACTGATAAATAAAGTGGGGTTACCACGCATCGCTTCGAGTACCAGTTTTTCATAACCGCCAAAAATACGACTATTTTTAAAGGTTTCTGAGAAGCTTAAATCCAGCTTGGTTTTTTGCAGTTTAATATTTTCATCAATTCCCGGAATTTTATTAAGCATTTGAATTTCAATGCCTTCATTAGGTTGCAAATGAATGATGAGTTTATTTGCAGGTAATTCACGGTAGCTTTCTGTGAAAATATTGTGAGGTAGTTGTTTGAAATTAATAACAATTTCGGTACGCTTATGCATCATGCACTTACCTGTACGCAGATAAAACGGTACGCCTGCCCAACGCCAGTTATCAATATCAACGCGTAAAGCCACAAAACTTTCCGTGGTGCTGTTAGTGTTTGCTCCTTCTTCATTTAGATAGCCTGGTACGGCCTTGCCTTTTTGGAAACCGTCGGTATATTGACCACGCACTGTTTTTTCATGTACATTTTCGGCCGTAATCGGGCGTAGTGCATTTAAAACTTTTATTTTTTCATTATGGATGCTTTGTGCTTCTAGGTTGACGGGAGGCTCCATAGCCACAAAGGTTAAGATTTGTAGTAAATGGTTTTGTACCATGTCGCGTAATTGACCTGTTTGGTCAAAATATTCCCAACGTCCTTCAATGCCGACTTCTTCAGCAACGGTAATTTGCACTGAATCAATGGTGTTATGATCCCAATTAGTGGTAAAAATTGAGTTAGCAAAGCGTAGTGCTAATAAATTAAGTACGGTTTCCTTGCCTAAATAATGGTCAATACGGAATACTTGGTCATCATTAAAAACACTGGCAACGACATCATTAATTTCTTGGGAAGAGGCTAAATCATGGCCTATGGGTTTTTCCATAACCATACGTGATTTGTCGGTTAGTACACCGGAGTGCTCTAAACCTTGGCAAATATGTTTGAATAAAAATGGTGCAACGGCAAAATAGTTAACCATAACCCGCTTGCCGGAGTCGGTAATTTCATTAAAAATCTTAAACTCTTCAGGCTTGGTTAGATCCATTTGTTGGTAAGATAAGCGTGCTGCAAGCTTTTTCCAAACAGCCTCATCCAGGGGTTCACTTAAAAATTCTTGTAAGCTTTTATAGGCAATCTTAATAAAACTGGCACTGTCTTCTTCTAGCCGATCCACGGCAATGATGCGCGTATCATCTTCTAGGAAATTTCCATTTTCCAGGCGGTAAAGTGAAATGATTAATTTACGACGGGATAAATCACCTAAGCCACCATATATCACTAGATCGCAAGGTTCAAATGTTTCTACTGTTGTGGTCATGTTTTTATTATTTGATTATTTTGAGAAATGGTCTGCCTTGCTTTAAATAAAGCAGGGAATGAAATACAATGAGAAGTCGGTAATTGCTATGTTTTAAAGTATATTACCCTTGGTGTAAAAAGTAAATATGACGGTAAGAGGTGTGAAATGAAATTTAATCCATGTAAAGGCGGTGCTTTTTGTACGGATGTAGGAACACATTGTGCAGGCTGTGGCAGATCGCATGTTGAAATTGCCGAAACTAAGGCCTTGGTAAAAGGTTTGGTCGAGTTTGTACAAAAACAAGATTACGATAATGTAGAAGAATTTGCCGCTGCGGTGAGTGCATCACTTATCAAAAAAGTTCATGAAGCGAGAGCGTTAAATTCTTAAAATATGGATATGAGGAGCTAATTGTGACGATAACACCGGAAATTTTACCTGAGCTTATTCAAGCCATTGATGACGTGATAACGAAGCATGCTTCTGAAGTGGCTGAGCTAGATAGAGCCATTGGTGATGGGGATCATGTGATTAATTTACAGCGCGGCTTAACGGCACTGGTTGCGCAAAAGGCACAATTGGCAGAGTTGGATTGGGTTACGGCCTGGCAAAAAATAGGCATGCTTTGCATGAGTAAAATAGGCGGTGCTTCAGGCTCATTATTTGGCACTTTATTTATCTCCATGGCAAAATCTGCTAAAGGTAAGGTGCTTGATGAGCGTGTTTTTGCGGAAGCATTTTCTGCGGGGGTGGAGTCGATGCAATTACGTGGCAAAGCAGCGGCCGGTGAGAAAACCATGTTGGATGTGCTGATTCCGGTAGCGGAAGTATTGCAGCAAGCCTCTGATATGCAATGGCCAGGCTTATTGGCGCAAGTGCAGGGCGTAGCTACTAAGGGGATGGAGTCTACCCGTGATATGTTGGCGACTAAGGGGCGTGCTTCATTTTTAGGTGAGCGTAGCATAGGTCATATTGATGCGGGCGCAAAAAGTAGTCAGCTGATGATTTGTGC
>JALSIU010000185.1 GCA_026989715.1 Methylomonas sp. | reverse complement strand
ATGTGGTTTTTCTTGTTGTATAACTTCTGCCAAACATTGCCTATCAACGATGTCGCCTAAAATGGCTTTATGTTGTAAGTTGGGAAATTCACGCTGAATAGTGGCATTGATTTGATATAAATTAAATTCCGAGCGGTCATAAATAATAAGCGATTCGGGGGCAACGCGCGCTAATTGCCGGCAAAGTTCTGAGCCTATTGAGCCGCCGCCGCCGGTAATTAAAATGCGTTTACCGGAAAGGCTGCTTTGAATTTTATTCCATTCAAGGTTGACGGGTTCTCGGCCTAAAATATCTTCAATAGCCACGTCTCGTAAGTTACCTTTGGAGACGGTATTGGATAATAACTCTTTGACGGAGGGGAGTGTTTTAAAAGGAATGTGGGCTTGTTCGCATGCTTCGACAATGCGCCGCATGTCGCTGTCTGAGGCGGAAGGGATGGCAATGAGGATGATGTCGATATTATATTTAATGGCATAGCTTGCAACAAGGTGAGTGCCAAAAAGTACTTGTAGGCCGCGAATAGAACGGCCTTTTTTGTGTTTGTCATCATCTACAAATGCAATGGGTAGTAATGAGCCTTCATCATGTAATAAATCCCGTGCCAGCATTTCGGCGGCGGCACCGGCACCAATGATAAGTGCGCGTTGCGCTTCACTTTCATGTCGCAGCCAGTCTTTATAGTAGCGATAAAATAGGCGTGGAATACTGAGAAATAATAATAAAAAACTGGCATACAGCGGCAGCACAGAGCGGGGTATAAAAGCTAGTCGGTTATAGATGAATAAGCTACCGGCAATAAAGCAGACACCAAAAAAAACAGATTTAAATATGCGAATTAAGTCGGGTAGTGAAGAAAATCGCCAGACACCTTTATAGAGGCCAAAATACCAAAAAATAATGGATTGGCTAATAATCACATAAGGTAGGTTATTGATTGCATTGGAGACAAAGCGTTCTGGGATAATATTTAAATCAAAACGAAACCAGAAGGCTAGTAGCCATGCGCAGGCAACCATAAACGCATCATGGCTGGCAATGGTGAGTCGAGACCTGAATACAAAATTAAAAGCTATCATTTAGGTAAAGGCATTTAAGCTTCCATTGCCTGAGAGGAGTGATGAATAATTCCTTGGAAATAAATAATTTAAATTGTGCTATCGTTTGATAGCATCATTATCTTTTCCAAAAGCCGAAAAAGGTTGGATATACTCAAATTTTGTTTTTATTTTTATAAGGCTAGATTATGTCAATCTACCTGTTTGAGCTATAACGATTATGAAGGCACTCCTTGTGCCTTCTTATTTGTTAGTTAATTAATGGCAAGGGAATGCAACACTATGACGGGTGTCATGTGCTGAATTGTGAGCAATATCCATTGGCGCAAAACCTACGCCAAATAGAATGATGATGCCTAATGCGCCGGCTGCCAATAATTGCAGGTTTTTAGTTAATCCGGCAGTTGTTGTATTGGTAAGAGTTTGGTGATTATTCATAGCAGGCCTTAGTCAATGCAATGGGGTTGTAATAATGGGTTATCATCAATAAATTTACGGCATAAATAGCCCGTGCTACCGCCAATTATAATCCATAATAGGGCATTAGCGATACCGGTTTGAATGATAAATTGTTGCCATAGCTCCATGAGTATTGCAACGGCATGCGGGTCGGGGTGACTAAATCCATGGATTTCTGGTGCCGGTGCACCGATGAGGTGGGGCAAGAGAATCAAAATAACCCCCGCTCCTTTGTAATATCGTGGGCTAAAGGCTAAAACAGCAAGCCCTGAAGCGGTGAGTATAATGGCTAAGAGCCACCAGTTCTGGCGTTGGTTTAATGCGGCCGCTTCCATACCAGGAATTTCCGGAGGTAATCCTAAACTGGGTGCGATAAATAAACTTAAATAGCCGGCTATTCCCCATGCTAGGCCTTTTAATGTAGAGCAGGAGCCTCGGAAAGTCATGGTGCTGGCCAGTATTAAGCCATAAGCTAGGCTCATTAAGAAATTGGCCAGAAAAGTGAAGAAGTTGCGCTCTATGCCTGTTTCCGGTGCCCAAGGTTCGATTGTAGAATTGATGCTTGTCTCCGTTATTTCAAAGGTTTCAGCGGCAAAAATAATCGGGTTTACAAATAAAAACTGATAGAAACTGAATGCAATGCTGGCGAGTATGGCCGTGAGGCTGGCAATTAAAAATAGTTGACGAAAATACATATGATATTTTTTACAAAAAGTGATAAGGGTGCGTAGTGGCTATGGTCAAAGTATTGATATTTTATCTATCAAAGGCAAGTAAGTTCCAAATAAAAGGCATAATCACTGCTTTGCTAGGGTCTGCCTCAGGAACCGGTGGGCCGCTTGGATAATTATAGGTGTAGATGCGTTGGCTATCACTGGCTAATTCATGTAAACCTAATATTTTATAGGCCTTTATTTGCAACTCTAAAGCATAAGGTACGGCGGGTGTTGTCGGGTAATGTTCTATAATATAGTTGGCTCTATTGGCGGCGGCAAGAAAGGCCTCTCTATCCATATAAAAGCGGGCAATATGCAGTTCATGCCGTGCTACTGCATTGCGTAAGGATACCATACGCTGTTTTGCATCATCGACATATTGGCTATTGGGGAAGCGTTGAATCAGTTCGGCAAAGCCTAAATAGGAGGATTGGGTAAAGACGGTATCGCGTTGTGTTTTGTCTGAGGGAATAAACCGGTCGATAAAGCCAAGGTCTCTGTTAAAATTGACCAATGCTTTTATATAGTAGGCATAATCCACATTGGGATGGCGCGGGTGAGTTTTAA
>JALSIU010000184.1 GCA_026989715.1 Methylomonas sp. | reverse complement strand
ATAGAGTCTGTGCGAAGGACTGCTATACTCAACAATCCCCCATATTAAAATGGATGAACCTCTTCACAAACGGCTATGAAAAAATCAGGCCGCAATGGCTCAGAACTAAAGCGAGCAATTATCTGCTAAATTATATTAATGCGGAAGATGCACAAACGGCCTACCTTAATATAGGGCCTGTTAGCAAAGCCATTAACTCTATCTGCATTTGGCATGCGTACGGCAAAGACTCAACACAATTTAAAAAGCATGTCGCACGCTGGTATGATTATTTATGGGTTGCCGAAGACGGCATGAAAATGAGCGGCTATAACGGCTCCCAGCTTTGGGATGTTGCCTTTATTACCAATGCGATGCTTGAAAGTGATTTAGGGCACTTATTTCCTGAAACACTCAATAAAAGCTATCAATTTATTGATAATATGCAAATTCTCTCAGAACATAGCACACACCAAGCTTTTTTCCGCCACCCAATGGTTGGTAGTTGGCCTTTTTCAACAGCCGAACAAGGCTGGCAGGTCTCTGATTGTACGGCAAAAGGCCTCAGTGCAAGCTTAGCAATACATAAAACCGGCCTATTCAAAACCCATATTAGTGATGCGCGTATTAAACAAGCCGTTGATATTATTCTATCTTATCAAAACAAAGATGGCGGCTGGCCAACTTATGAACTAAGCCGCGCACCCAAATGGCTCGAAGTACTAAACCCCTCCGAGATATTTGCCGATATTATGATCGACTATTCTTGGACAGAATGCAGTGCAGCTTGCGTCATCGCCCTACTTGAAATACTAGAGTGTTACCCCGATTATAAGCGCAATGAATTACAAACCGCTATTCGCCGCGGCCTCAAGTTTATTGTTAAACAACAAAAACAGGATGGCTCTTGGTATGGCGGCTGGGCAGTATGCTTTACCTATGCCACCTGGTTTGCCGTCGAAGCACTCACACAAGGCCAAGACTACATCGATGCTGAACAGCGTACCCAAAGCATCAATAAAGCCTGTGATTTTCTTATCAACAAACAAATGCCCGATGGCGGCTGGGGAGAAACTTATGAATCTTGCTCAAAAATGGTTTACACACAAGCAACATCCTCCCAGGTCATCAATACCGCCTGGGCGTTACTTGCGCTACAAGCGGCCGACTCACCTGCAAAACAAGAGATTCAACGTGGTATAGATTTACTGATCGCACGTCAATTAAACAATGGTGACTGGACACAAGAAAATATTTCCGGTGTCTTCAACTATAATTGCATGATTACTTACAGCTCATACCGAAATATTTTTCCTATTTGGGCATTAAATCGCTTTTATCAACATAAACGCTATTAATGATTTGTAATTCATACTAGAATTAAACACTTAAAGCCTATTAAGAAGATTACTTATGAATACATCACCTGAACATAATGATTTATATGACATTTGCATTGTCGGAGCCGGTATGGCGGGTGCAACGATTGCGGCATACCTTGCCTCAAAAGGTATCAATATTGCTCTTATTGATCGAGAATATACTGAAAAAAGACGTATTGTTGGTGAATTACTACAACCCGGAGCAGTTGAAGCCTTAAAAAAAATGGGCTTAGAACGATTACTTGAAGGCTTTGATGCTCAACCGGTCTACGGCTATGCTTTATTTCAAAATGAACAAAAATTCTCCATCCCTTACAATCAAAATGATGCAACCGACTACCATGGCGTTGGTTTGCATAATGGACGTTTTTTACAAAAAATTCGTGAAGATGCGCTAAGTAATGACAGCGTACATCAAATTCATGGCACGGTATCAGAGTTAATGGAAGATGCAAAAGGCGTCGTCACAGGCGTAAAATATCGCGAAAAACATACACGAAAATACAAAACGATTCATGCCAAACTGACTATTATGAGTGATGGCTTTTTCTCCAATTTTCGTAAAGATTTAAGTAATAATGTCAAATCGGTCACTTCATTTTTTATCGGCCTCGTACTAAAAAACTGTCAACTACCTTTTCCACACCACGGGCATGTCTTTTTATCTGCCCCTACGCCTTTTATTTGCTATCCGATTTCTAGTACGGAAACACGCTTACTCATTGACTACCCTGGCGATAAAGCCCCTAAAAAAGAAGACATAAAATCTCATATAGCGGATAAAGTTGCCCCGTTTTTACCCAAAGAGTTTGCAGAATGCTTTGCCAATGCCATACGTGAAGATAACTTTAAAGTCATGCCTAATCATTATATGCCTGCCAAACCTGTCTTAAGAGAAGGAGCCGTATTACTAGGAGACGCACTGAATATGCGTCACCCTTTAACCGGCGGCGGCTTAACGGCGGTATTCAATGATGTCTTGTTGCTAAGCACCCATTTACTTGCTATGCCTGATTTCAATGACCCGAAACTGATTCATGAAAAACTAGAGCTTTACTATCAAGACCGCTATCATGCCAACACCAATGTTAATATTATGGCTAATGCGCTTTACGGTGTTATGTCCAATGATTTATTAAAACAAGGTGTTTTTGAATATTTACGCCAAGGTAGCAACAAAGTAGACAACCCTAGCCCCATTACTTTATTGGCAGGTCTCAATAGAAACCCTAAAACATTAATCAAACACTTTTTTAGTGTGTCATTACTGTGTATTAAAAATTTGTCGATACATAGCAATATGAGCCTTAGCAACGTATTTCGAGTTATTAAAGACTCTTTTTGCATTATTAAGCCACTGGCCATTAATGAACTACGCCCTAGCTCATTTTATAGAAAAAATATTCAACACTAAGATAATATGCAACGCCTAAAAGATAAAATTCGTGATATTCCGGACTTTCCCAAGCCCGGAATCATCTTTAAAGATATTACGCCACTGGTCAAAGACCCCGCTAGTTTACGCTTAGCCACCTATCAACTAATTAACCCTTTCTTAGGACGCGATATTACGGCGGTTGCCGGCATGGAAGCGCGAGGTTTTATCTTTGGTTCTTTAGTCGCTTGGGAGCTTAATTTACCCTTTATTCCGCTCAGAAAACCGGGTAAATTACCCTATGATGCACAAAGCGTCACATACGACCTAGAATACGGCTCTGCCAGCTTAGAAGTGCATACAGATGCCTTGGATAAAAATGACCGCGTCTTATTAGTTGACGACCTACTCGCAACCGGCGGTACTGCCAAAGCAAGCTGTGAACTCATAGAAAAATTGGGGGCTAGCGTGGAAGCACTGGCTTTTGTTATTGAATTAGATTTTCTGCAAGGCAGAGAAAAACTTGCCAATTACGAAGTACACAGTTTACTGCATTATTAATCCCCGTTTAAGCCCATAATGCCTGAACTCCCCGAAGTTGAAACGACCTTGCGCGGCATAACACCGCACATCAAAGACCAAACCGTTAGCAAGGTCATTATACGTCAACCGAAACTACGCTGGCCTATTCCTAGTGAATTACCGCAATTAATCGAGCAGCAAACCTTGCAAAACCTGAGCCGTAGAGCAAAATATTTGCTACTGCACTTCCGCCCAGGTACTTTACTGATTCACCTCGGCATGTCAGGTAGTTTACGCATTATCACGACCGATACACCCCCTGAAAAGCACGACCATTTTGAGTTGCTTTTTAAACATCAAAGCGGCATACGTCTCACCGATCCGCGCCGCTTTGGTGCGGTATTGTGGTTAGGAAAAACACCAAATACGCACACATTACTGAACAAACTAGGCCCTGAACCATTAAGCAATGATTTTTCAGCCGACTATCTTTATCACATATCACGCAAACGCAAAGTCAGCATCAAGCAATTCCTGATGAACCAAAACATTGTCACCGGTATAGGCAATATTTATTGCACGGAAGCACTTTTTTATGCAGGCATCAATCCTACACGTGCTGCCGGCCAAATTTCTGCCAACGAATATCACCACTTAGTTATTGAAATCAAAAAGACCCTAACACTTGCCATTAACCAAGGTGGCACCAGTTTACGAGATTTTGTCGGTAGCGATGGCAAGCCTGGATATTTCAAACAGCAATTAAGTGTTTATGGCCGTAAAGGCCTCCCCTGCATATATTGCAAGAAAATCTTAACGGAAATAAAACAATCGGGGCGAACCACGCTGTATTGTGGCACTTGCCAAAACTAAGTGTCAGGTTTTACCAAGCATACACAGAACCAACAAATCACTCTTCCCTTTTTACACAACGACACACATGAAAGAAGACTTAAGCCAAGACAAAGTAAACCAAGAAACCTCTAAAATTGCATGGTCAGAACTCCAACGCTTTTTTGCGGCAGGTTTAGCCGTTTATGTTGATACAACACTTGATTTAGTGGAGGTGGCTCATGCCTTTTCCAAAGACGACAAAACACGAGTAGAAAAATGGATGCAACATAAATATGTTCACCTAGTAGCAGACCAACAGGCAGCCGACTGGATAAAAAATGACAGCACCGTCTGGGCGGTTGTCGTCAAACCTTGGATATTGGTACAAAACATTTAGCCTACAATACTCACAGGCCTTGCAAATCAACAACACTTGTACCAAACTTAAAGAATAATTTACCCAACAATCAACCCTAGGTGTTCTTATGGAAAGAAATGACGCGATGTCCTTCATCCTAAAGTTATTAAAACTCATGTTAGAAAAGGATGGCTCTGACCTCTTTATAACCGCGGGGTTTCCGCCTGCAATGAAAATAAAGGGCATTATGACTCCTGTCTCTAAGCAGCCCTTATCTGCAAATGATGCGCAGGCTCTGACTCAGTGCATTATGAATGACAAGCAACTCAAGGAGTTTGAAGAAACCAAAGAATGTAACTTTGCCATCGCCCCTGCAGGACTCTGCCGCTTTAGAGTCAATGCTTATGTACAACAAGGTATGCAAGGCTTGGTTATGCGTACTATTGCCGCCGAAATACCTAACTTTGAACAACTCGGCTTGCCCCCTATTTTAAAAGATCTGATTATGTCAAAAAATGGCCTAATCATTATGGTAGGTGGTACCGGCTCAGGTAAATCAACGTCTATGGCCGCCATGCTAGACCATCGCAATGAAAATAGCTACGGCCATATCATTACCATTGAAGACCCTATCGAATATGTACATAAACATAAAAATTGCGTCATTATGCAACGCGAAGTAGGCGTTGATACCGACGACTGGGAAATTGCCTTACATAATACCTTACGCCAAGCCCCAGATGTCATCGTTTTAGGTGAAATTCGTGATAAAGAAATTATGAATTTCGGCTTGGAGTTTGCGCAAACAGGCCATCTTGCCTTAGCGACTTTACATGCCAATAACGCCAACCAAGCCATTGACCGGATTCTTGGTTTCTTCAGCACCGAAACACAAGCTAAACTCATGCAAGATATATCCCTAAACCTACGCGCCATCATCTCTCAACGCCTCATCAAAACAGTTGATGGTGGGCGATGTGCTGCGATTGAAATTCTAATCAATACACCTCTTATTTCAGACTTAATCGCTAAAGGTGATATTGCAGGCATGAAACCCATTATGGCAAAATCGCGTGAACTCGGCATGAAAACCTTTGACCAAGCTATTTTTGAACTCTACCAAGAAGGCCGTATCAACTATGATGAAGCCCTGAGAAACGCAGACTCTGCCAATGAACTACGCCTGCAAATCAAACTAGCAGGGGGCGATACCGGGCAAGAAAACGAACTATCCTTAGCCGATGCCGATGATTAAAAAGTGCATTTATTTTTACTGCTACCTTGGCATAAAATTAAGACATAAAATACCCGTCCAAACAAACAGAATGCCAAAGCATTGCCACGCTAATAACACGCACTAGCGTTTATTTAACATCAAAAATACGACACAAAATAAATATCGATGGATCTTACCCCTTATATAAAGCTAATGATTGAAAAAAGTGCCGATAGCTTATACCTTGGCACAGACTCGGCTCCCCGCTTACGTTTATTAGACCAAGAAAAAGCCGTTGGCAATACCATCCTGACAAATGCCATGCTCCATGATATTTTATTGGAGCTAACGGATGATACCCAAAAATTACGCTTCTCCATTGAAAAAAAAGTAAGGTTTGCCAGCAACTTATTGGATAATCATAAATTTATTGTTGAAGTCAACGAAAAAAATGAACAACTCTCAATCTTAATCAGCCTAGACAAACGCCAAACATTTAACGCGCCACTCATATCTGATATTAATGTGCTAGGCTCCGCACCATTAGAAAGCCTTGACATCCTGCCCTATTTAAAAAAAATCGTTGAACTAGAAGGCTCGGATTTATTTATTACCGCAGGCTCGCCTGTTAAAACCAAAATTCATGGCACCGCCGTTGAACTAGACTCCTATCGGCTAACCCCGGAGCTAACCAAGTCTGCCGCTTATCGCATTATGGATGATGAGCAGATTAAAGAATTTGAACGGCACAAAGATTTAGATTTTGCCATTAGTTTGCCGGATGGTAGTGCGCGCTTTCGGGTCAATGCTTTCTACCAACGTCGAACGATCGGCTTAGTGCTACGCTTAATCCCTTCCGTGATTCCCACGGCAGAAGAATTAAATCTGCCACCGGTACTCTCTGAGCTAATTATGGATAAACGGGGTTTATTATTAATGGTCGGTGGCACAGGCTCAGGCAAATCAACTTCACTTGCGGCCATGATTAATCACCGCAATAAGCATGTTGCAGGCCATATTTTAACGATTGAAGACCCGGTAGAATTCTCGCACCCTAACTTAAAATCAATCGTCAACCAACGTGAAGTCGGTGTCGATACTGCCTCTTATGCTCGCGCTCTAAAAGCCAGCTTACGTGAAGCACCTGATGTTATTTTAATTGGAGAGATTCGAGACCGTGAAACCATGGAAGCGGCTTTAGAACTCGCCAATACCGGCCATTTATGCATATCCACCTTACATTCCAATAATGCCAACCAAGCCATGGAACGTATTATCAATATGTTCCCACATGTACAACATAAACAACTGTTTATGGATTTGGCCGTTAACCTAAATGCCGTAATTTCACAACGTCTAATCCCTGATGCCGAAGGCAAACGTTGTGCCGCCATTGAAGTATTAATCAATACACCTCATATTGCCAACCTAATTTTAAAAGGCGATTTAAACGAAATTAAAGAAGCCATGAAAACCAGTGGTAGCAAAAGCATGAAGACCTTTGATGATGCATTATTAGACCTCTATAAGGCCAAACGCATTACCCTTGATGAAGCATTAAGAAATGCAGACTCACGCAATGATTTGGAAGCTAAAATTAATTTTGGCTAATATCGCCTCACTGCCCCCGCTATCAAAAAGACTCATTGCTTCCATTGATACCGAAGCAATGAGTTTTACTTCCAAATACCTACAATATTCGTAAAATCATCTGTCCAAGCTTGCATATCAAAATATAACGCAGGCTTTTGCCAAGACCCTAAGCCGTTTTTATAGAGTGGGGCAAGTGTCTGTGCATTTTTGGCCAAAACAAACCAGTCGGTTGCAACCACTAAAGGTATATCCTGCTGTGGTTTAAATTCCTGAATCAAAGCAGCATAATGTAGTTGCTTGGCGTGATCAGCAAGTACCTTTTTTAAGGCCAAATGGCGGTTAGTAATATGAAAAGCTAATATTCCATTGGCTTTTATTTTACTAAAATAAAGCCTTAAAGCTTCCTGCGTTAATAAATGCGTCGGCACAGAATCAGAACTAAACGCATCAATCACCAATAAATCATATTTTGCATCGGCCTCCTTTTGCAAAGATAAACGCGCATCGCCAACAACCATTGTCGCTTTCGGCGTACACCTTTTTAAATAACTAAAGTATTGCGTATTTTGGGCGATTGCAACCATAACGGGGTCAATTTCATAAAAGGTCCAATGTTGTTGCGGCTTAGCATAACAAGCTAATGCCCCCGCCCCCAAGCCAACCACAGCAACCTGCCATTGCTTATCTGCCGCATCAAAGGCTCTAAATAGCTGCCCCATTGGCCCTGGGCGGCTATAGTAGGTCAGCGGTTCTAACTCGTGCGAGCCTAAACGCTGTGCACCATGTTTCGTCGTGCCATGAAATATCTCTTTATATTTTTCAGGCCGCCCCTGCTCATTGAGCAAAACGGCATCACGTACGGACAACACGCCAAAGAAAGTTCGCTCCTTATAGACAGTATTAGACATATAGGTACGCAAACCGACAATAAAGAAAATAATCACGCCGGTTAAGAGTGCAAGGCTAACTGCTTGGCGACGAAACGCATACGTTAAGCCCGCAAACAAGATAAGAGCAGTCCCAATATTATCCATATAGGCACCTAACTCATCGACACGAAAATAAATCAACCAACCAAAAATAAACAACAGTATAGGGAAAATGGCAGGCTTACCCCATAACTGCCAAGGTGTCTCATGACCTTCAGCATGTCCTGTAGGGCGCAACAACAGAGCAGCCACAATCATAATGGGATACTCATAAATGCCTGCAAAAACAAACGGCGCTACAAAAGTATTAAACATCCCACCTAACATCCCAGCAAAGGACATAATCAAATAAAACAAGGTCAAATAAGCAGTATGTGGGCGATGTTTTGCCAACTCGCCATGACACACCATCACCGCCAAGAAAAAACCGGTTAAATGTAAAATCAAATCTAACCAATAAGGCAAAATGGCAGGATTGATAAAAGAATAAGCAATAAAAGGCAACAGCACAATCGGCTGTAAAAAAACAGAAGCACGATGAATTGGCTTAGCCCAGCCAGAAAAAACCAAGACAAAAGACAGTAAATATAAAGTCAGTGGAATAATCCACAATAAAGGAGCAGCTGCGATATCCGTACTAATAAAATTTGTCAGCCCTAATAATAAACTGGACGGCACAAAAGCTAAGGCGGCCCAGTGCAATTTATTCAGTAAAGTAGGTGCTTCAGGTAATACCTCTTCGGCTGTCGCTGGTGTTGCCTCACTATCACTTGTTTGCCCATTGCGTAAAAATAGCCAAGCACACCCGGAAATCAATAAAATCAAGGCGACATAAGCTACACTCCATGCAGATTTTTGCATGCTTAAGCCAATATTAGGCTCAACAATAAACGGGTAACTCAATAAAGCCAATAAACTGCCAATATTACTGGCGGCATACAGATAATAAGGGTCATGGCTGGTATGATGACCCACATGCGAAAACCATTTTTGAATTAATGGCGAAGTGGTAGACAGTACAAAAAAAGGCAACCCAATCGAAATAAACAATATCCAAACCAACCACAAAGTCGGGTTGCCATCCGTTGGCGGCATCATATTGTCAGGCAAAGCAACGGGCAAAGCCATCAGACTAATAAATATAAAAGCACCATGCACTTGCACTTGACGCAACTTTGCTAAGCGAGTTGAGATAAAGTGAGCATATAAATAGCCAAAAAATAACAACATTTGATAGAACACCATGCAGGTATTCCATACAGCGGGCGAACCACCAAGTAAAGGCAATAATAATTTACCAAAAAGTGGTTGCAAAATAAACATCAGGGTCGCACTAATAAAAAGCGTTCCTGCAAACAATAAAACCAGAGAAAGACTACGCTCTGAGCGACTTGATGGATTGGACATGATAAGCAACAATATTGGACAGCGAAAGTGAACGCTATATTGTAGAGTGACTTACCTTGATTTTCAAAGTTTAGTTATACTCATAATAATTAAAGTTGAATAGGCGGTGAGGTATAAAAAGAATGTACGCCCCACCACCGTAGGACTATAATTTTACCTCTGCACCGAGACAAAGGAAGACTATTGTAAACTCCCTAAATACTCAGTAACAGCTATAATATCATCATCACTCAGCATATTGGCAATACCGCGCATGGGGCCATTTTTACGTGAACCGTCTTTAAATGCAGCTAATTGCCTTTGCAAATAAGCTGGGTGTTGTCCCGCCAGCTTAGGTGTCACTCCCATACCTTTAGCACCACTGCCATGACAACCAAAACATAAAGTCACTTTAGACTGCCCCTTTTTAGCTAAAGCACTCTCCCCACCTGCACTTTTACTGGGCAAAGAGGCTAAAAAGGCTGCAATATTATTAATCTCTTCATTTGATAAGCCACCAGCCATATTTTGCATCATACCATTGGTACGAGTTCCCTCACGAAAAGCACGCAATTGATTAGCCAGATAAGCAGGTTTTTGCCCCGCTAAACTGGGAACATTAGGATTTTGACTATTGCCCCCGGCACCATGACAATTAAAGCACATCGCTGCGCGTTGCTTACCGGCTTCAATATCAGGTGCGGCCATCACGACACTGCCCCACACCAAACCCAATAAAATACCACTTGATACTTTTGTCACTAAATTCATAAGTTCTCCCCCGTAGAAACCTGCTGAACATCTTACGCCGTCACTATAAATTGAGCAACTATCGATAATGAAAATAGTCAAGCCCTGCCCTCTAAAGAACACAGAATAACAGGCTACTCGCCCTACTCTCTAAACCGTTGGGCAATAACCTCATTTTCTTTAGGTTTGTTTACGCACCCATAAAGCAAATGAGGTCATTGCCCAACCTCGTGCCGTAATTTCCATATTCAAACAAACAGCTAAAAACCAACCGGCATTACTCGGCCACTCCTGCCAAGCACAGAGGCCTAATATAATAGAAAGCAAACCGCCTAAACCGGTAGAAAAAGTATTCGGCAAACGCATTGCATAGGTTAATGTCACTCTGATAATGCCACGCACCATAAGGAATGCACCGATTAGGATACTAAGACGATCTGGGTATCCTGATACGCTAACAATAATAAAAATACCAACAACACTATCTAATACACCCACTTGTAGGTTTTGCAAAATATCACGCTGTGTTTTAGCCAATAACGCATCAAGACAGCCTAACAAACCTAATGCAAGTAATACAACACCACTAATAGGCAACCAAGAAAACCCTCTGGCCGAAGACACAACAATATCCGGCTTAATAAGGCTGGCAATGGTTAAAGACAGACCGATAAACAAGATACTGATGGAAACAATAATCAAATGTTTCCAATCTTGGTCAAAGCCATCATAACGCTTTAATTTTGTCAGAATTCTCATATTATTTTATGGCCGCTATTCATAAAACTCAGTATACGCTCTAGTATGCTAGTCTCTCATGATGTTTAATGGCAAGTACCTTAAGACTGTATGCAGTATACCTGAATACAACGGTGCTTTTAAAATGTTTAACGCCGAATACTGACACAATGATTTTGTCTGGAAACAAGATAAAGCCTGCTTATGCTCAGGAAATGTTTGGTAATTTCAAACAATCTCGGCTAGAATTAGAAGCTGGTCAAGTTTAATTTTCAATTCCCTACCTTTACGATGGAGAGCCAGTTTATGTCAATAAAATTAATTAAAGCCACTACCCTAGGTATTGCCGTTTCAGTTTTAACTGCGTGTGGCATAGCCCCACCTAAAGCGGAAGTTGCGTATGCCGAAGCGACAATTCAATCGGCACAAAATGTTGATGCCAGCCAATATGCCGGCGTCGAGTTAGAAAAAGCAAAGGCAAAATTACGCCGAGCGAAAGCAGAAATGCAAGAGGGTAATAACGAAAGTGCATTACGCTTAGCAAAAGAAGCGACAGCCGATGCAAGTCTTGCACAGGTCAAAGCCGAAGCAGGCAAAGCTCAAAATGCTGAAAAACAAGTCAAAGAAAGTATTAAAAGCTTAAAAGCACAATTGAAATAAACCCAACTCACTCGATTAGCTAATTTTTGGATCTATTTATGAAAACATTAACCGTAAAAAAACTGATTATTCCTGCTATCATCACAGCATTGATGACAGGCTGTGCCAGTATGGAAAAGCCAAAAGCATTAGCAGATGCTGAAAAAGCCTATAAAATGGCAGCCAGAACCCCTATTGTACAAAAATATGCTTCAGCTGAATTGAATAAGGCCAATACAACCTTAAGTACGGCCGCTGCTGCAGAATCACTAGAAGACATGAGCTCATTAGCTTATATTGCAAATGCTCAGATCGAAACGGCTATTCAATCTGCAAAAGCACAACAAGCGAACCAAAATAGTAAAGATTTGCTCATAAAGAAAAATGAGTTGATTGCCGCGGCAAATATTGCCAAAAAAGAACAAGCGCAGCGTCAACTATTAGCTTTACAAGCTCGCGAAACCGAACGCGCTATTTTAGCCGAATTTAAACGTATTGAATTTGTCACAGGAACAGCTGACTTAGTTCCCGGCGCAACAAAAGGCATTGATGCTCTTGCAAATTATATGAGCAAGTATCCAACAAAAACAGTGGTTATTGAAGGCCATACAGACAGCTCAGGTAGCTCAAAACTGAATAAAAAATTATCACAAGAGCGTGCTGATTTTATTCGTAATGTGCTCATTAGCAAAGGCATTGCCGCTGACCGCATTACCGCAATCGGCTATGGCCAAAGCCAGCCTATCGCACCTAATACAACTGCCGCAGGCCGTCAGAAAAACCGTCGTATCGAACTTAACTTTAATTAAAAGTTAAGCTCTAACTATTTTGTCAGGCAACGCCATCATTGTTGCCTGACAGCTTTTATTTAAACTGCATTTAAACCGAGCAGTAATGTCTCTAAAGGAGAGGGCTTACTATAATGATAACCTTGGGCATAATCTATGCCAATATACTGTAAAACCTCCGCAATCTCTGCATTTTCAACAAATTCTGCAATCGTTTCTTTCCCCATAATGTTACCAATGTCATGAATTGACTTCACCATTGCCCTATCAATCGGATCATCAACAATACCTTTCACAAACAAGCCATCTATTTTAAGATACTCAACAGGTAAGTTTTTTAAATAGGCAAATGAAGATAAGCCACTACCAAAATCATCGAGTGCAAACTTTATTCCTTTTTTCTGTAAATCACGCATTAATAACTGAGCTTGCGAGAGATTATTAATGACGGCAGTTTCTGTTATTTCAAAAACCAACTTATCTGTCGGAAAATCCAGATCCGTTATCAAACGATTAATAAATTGTAAAATACCTGCATCTGCCACACTTTGCCCAGAAAGATTAATGCTAAAACAATCTACAGCATGTAATTGCTCTATATGCTCAGAAAACCAAGTTAGCGTCTTCTCAATCACCCAACGATCAATATGGGTGACAAGATTAAAACGCTCTGCTGCCGGAAAAAATACACCAGGCGATACAATCAAACCATCTTGATCAATTAATCTTAATAAAATCTCACACTTTACTTTTGATGGGTGGGAACTCTCATTTAAAGGGACGATAGATTGAGCATAAAGACGAAATTGATTATTCTCCAGTGCCATTTCAATTTTAGAGACCCACAGTACTTCACCTGACTGTTGGTTAAGATACGCATCATCCTGACTAAAAACATAGACTTTATTGCGCCCTGTATTTTTTGCAGCATAACATGCCGTATCGGCAAATTTCAAAACATCCAGTGCATCATCACCATTTTTAATACTAACCAAGCCAATACTCACACCTACTTTAAAAGTATACTCACCCCATACTAATTGATAATCATTAATAATCTGCTGTAATTTATTAGCAATCATAGTTGCCTGCTCTAATTCACAATACGCAAGAATTAAAGCGAATTCATCCCCACCTAAACGTGCAAGAATATCTTGTTTACGCCCTGCCCGCTGCATAAGTTTACTTAATTGACGCAACAATTCATCACCTGCTAAATGCCCAGCGGTATCATTTACAATTTTAAAGCGGTCTAAATCAATAAAGCATAGTGCATGCCTATCTGCAACATCAGATTCTTGCAGTAGTGAGGTTAAATGCAATTCAAATTCATGGCGATTCATTAAACCGGTCAAGGAGTCATGACTGGCTCTAAATGAGATTTCTTCAGATAATGCTTTTGCCTCGGTAATATCTTCCTGAGTAGCAATAAAATGAGAGATTGAACCTATATCAGAAAAAATAGGCGAAATGGTCTCTTTAACCCAATATAAATCACCATTTTTCTTTTTATTTTGTAATACCCCTGACCATGTACCCCCTGACTTTATAGTTTGCCAAAGACCTTTATAAATTGCTGAATCCGTTTTCCCTGAACGCAAAATATTAATATTTTTACCCACAATTTCGGTATCACTAAACCCCGTCATATATTTAATCTGGGAGTTAACATAATCAACAACCCCGTTAAGATCAGTGACAATCACTAAATTAGGACTTTGCTGCACCGCTGTCGATAACTTTTTTAATTCCTCCTGCTTTTTTAATCGCTCAGAAATATCTCTTAAAATACATGAATAATACCGTTGCTTATTGAGTGTCCAAGCAGAAAGTGTTAGCTCCAAAGGAAATATCAGGCCATCTTTTTTAAGCCCTTTTAACTGACGCGAAACATTACTAATACTCTTTACATCTGACTGGTTAGCTAATGCAAAACCGCGCTTATGTTTTGCTAAACAATCTTTAGGAATTAGTCTATCTAAAGGTTTATTCAGTATTTCCTCTCTGGAATACCCAAATACCTGACTGGCAGCCGAGTTCCAAAAAGTCACTAACCCTAAGGCATTAATAGAAATAATGGCATCATTTGCTGACTCTGCAATTGCATAAAAACGTTGCTCACTTTCCCTTAATGCATTTTCTGCTTCCATTTTTTTCATTAACACACTGAGACGATGCTCTAAAATATGCCAATTAACAGGTTTAGGAATATAATCTTCTGCACCTACTTTAAAAGCTTTATCAACGGCATCACTATCATCTAAAGCAGTCACCACAATAACAGGTATATTGCTGATAGTTTTATTGTTAGACTGTTTTATTTGTCGGCATGCTGCAAAGCCATCAAGTTCCGGCATGGACGCATCCATTAAAATAATTTTCGGTACTTCTTTGAAGCATTGCTCAACAGCCTGCACCCCATTATTAGCTGTAATCACCGTAAATCCCATCTTTTCTAATGCCTTAACCGTTATAGAACGGGTAATATCATCATCTTCGGCAACCAAAATAAGTTGTTTTTGTGCATTCATACTCAGTGATTATTCTATTTATTTACCTATATTTAAGTGCCGGATAAGGCTTTAATCGTTAACGCAACGATATTATCCAGCTCTTGCATTAACGCATCATCTATTAATTGCCCTGCTTTTGCTTGCTTTTCAAGCACACCCAAAATATCAAATAATGCCTCTGCACCAATCGTTCCGGACGCGCCTTTTATTTGATGGGCAACGGTACTTAACTGTTGTAGGTCTTCATTACGAACAGCTTGCTTGATAGTATTGACCGCTGCAGACAGTGCTTTAATATAATCCACTATAATGCTGGCAAAAGCATCTCCGACAGACTTTTGTTGAGCCTTAAAATGTTTTTGATTAATAACAACGCGTTCTAAGGTGCCTGGTTTTAAATTTTTTTGGCCTATCCAAGGTAAAATGGCTTTGCTTAAATCTTCACTTTTAAAGGGTTTTGCAATATAGCCATTCATACCGCTATCCAGACATTTTTGCTGGTCTTCCTTCATCGCATCAGCCGTTACCGCAATAATGGGAATCTGTGCATCCTCCCCTGGTCGCTGCCTAACTTTCCTTGTTGTTTCAAAACCATCCATTAATGGCATATGACAATCCATTAAAATAATATCATAGCCTTGCTTATCCAGTGCCTCTAAAACCAACAGGCCATTTTCAACACACTCAACCTTAGCACCTTGCTGCTGTAACATATTGACAATAACAGCTTGGTTTATATCAAAATCTTCAGCAACTAAAATTTTAACCCCTTGTAAACACGGCTTTACTGTCTGCTCGGTGATGTTGGCACGCTGTTTTAAAGGCAGCGAGTGTGAAAAAATACGCTGACACAATCCAAACAAAACAGACTGTTTAACAGGTTTAGACAAAACCTGCACGATATTAGATAATTCAGCTTGCTGTATTTCAGTCCCCTCATACCAAGAAGACAACATAATAATAGGGATATTTTTAAAACGAGGATGCTCAGCCATAACGCGAGCCAGCTCTAAACCATCCATTTCCGGCATCATATAATCCAGTATAAGCAAATCAATGGCCGCCCCTGACTGCTGAAATTTTTCCAGTGCCGATAGTGCACCTTTAGCACTACTCACTGTATCAACTATCACGCCTTCTTTGTCTAATTGTGCGGTAATAATTTGCCTATTAATAGCATTATCATCAACCACTAAAACATGCTTACCAGCTATAAAACAGCCTTTTTCTAGGGTATAAGCACAACTTGTCTGATCCGGTTGCTTAGCCAATGTTAATTCAACCTTAAAACCGGCTCCCTTGCCCAAGGTGCTTTCAATACCTATTTTTCCATGCATTAAATCAACAAGACGCTGCACAATAGATAAACCTAAACCGCTACCACCATATTTACGAGTTGTCGTGCCATCTGCCTGTACAAAAGGCTGAAACAAGTCTTTCATAACGCCTTCATCAATACCAATCCCTGTATCATTAACCTCTATACGCAAATCCACAGAATGAGTATTTTCATGTACACACACTATTTTGACTTCAATATGCCCCTGTTCAGTAAATTTAACCGCATTACCAATTAAATTAACAAAAATTTGTCGTAACCGGATAGGGTCACCAATTAAGCAAAATGGCTGTGTTGGCGGTACAAAATTAGCCAACATCTCCAGTCCTTTTTGATGCGCTAAAGGCGCAAAAGCCTCTAATGTTTCAAAAAGAATCTCTTCAATATTCAAGTCAAGTGCTTCCAGTGTGACTTTTCCCGCTTCAATTTTGGATAAATCAAGGATATCATTCAATATATTGAGTAAAGACTCACCTGAGCGATAAATAGTCTTGGCATAATTTTGTTGCTGCTCATCTAAAGGCGTTAATAACAATAGCTCCGTCATTCCCAATACACCATTCATAGGTGTTCTAATTTCATGACTCATAGTCGCTAAAAACTCCGATTTATAACGACTAGCTTGTTCCAATTCCTGCGCCTTTTCTTCTATCTGTTTTTGAGTCGCTTGCAAAGAAGCATTTTTCTCTTCAATTTCTTGTTTTTGCTTCTCCATATCCAATGCACGACTCGCAATTTCATCATTACTTCGTTGCAAAGCAATTTGCTGCCGTTCCAATTCACTCGCTTGTTGTTGTGTTTGCTGCAAAAGGGCTTGTGTCTGCGTTCTATTTCCAGCCGTAAACAAACTAATCGCAATAGAAGATGAAATAGCCCGTAAATAATTTAGTTGAATAGCCGTAAAATCGGTAAATGAACCAATTTCCATCACCGCAACCACTTTATCCATATTCATTAAAGGAAAAACAACAATATTTTTAGGAGGGCTCTCCCCCAACCCTGAACTAACTTGAATATAATCATCAGGCAGGTGTGTAAAAACAAGCAATTTCTTTTCTAAAGCCACCTGACCTACAACCCCCTCTCCAAGTTTAAAGGTATTAGCTACACGTTTACGACGTTCAAATGCATAACTAGCATTTAAATGCAAGGTATTTGTTTGATCTAAAATATAAACAGCCCCTATTTGTGCCTCAATATATTCACAAATAAAACAAAGAGCATTTTCGGCAATACGCCCCACTTTCAAATCACCTTGAATGCAGTCACTCAACTTTGCCTGTCCTTTTTGAAACCAATTTTGAATATTGGTTTCTTCGGTTGCAAGCCGTAATGAAGAAGTCATTTTTTCAAGCGCTTCCCCTAAGCTGGTTTTCCTAAGTGCTAAAGGTAGTGATGCCTCAGAAAAATCACCATCCGCAATTTTAAATGCCCTCTCGATAACTAACTCTGTTGCACTTTTTGAACTGCGTAATGCATCTGTCATTTCATTAATGGCAAACCCTAACTGGTCATCAATAGAATGCACAGCAAGGTCTTGTGAATAATCCCCTTTAGCAATTAACTCAGTATGCGCAATGGTTAACTGCATATTATGCTGTACTCCCTCCGCCGATCTCACAATTTCAGCCACTTCATCATTGGCAATATAGGTAATTTTCCCTTTGGG
>JALSIU010000183.1 GCA_026989715.1 Methylomonas sp. | reverse complement strand
TTCCAAGTAAGTACCTAAAACCGTTTCTACCGCACCATCCCAGCCGGCATCAACCTCAATAAATTCTGCTAAGCGTTGATTCTCCGTCAATGCCATACGATCCAACCAATGCGTTAATTTCTGTTTATCTTTTCCCATTGCATGTTGCTGCAATAACTCCAAAGAAGTGACTTTACCTTTAACGCTATGCAGTTCAGAGCGGTCTTGATGCAAAGTATCATGATAAGTTTTTATTTGTAAGCGCAACTCTTTAATGGATAAATGTACTGTTGCTAACGCCAACTGTAACTGCTCACGTTGCTCTTCAATCAAAACGATGGCCTGATCCAGACTTTCAATATCTATCTCTAGATGCTGTTCCGTCAAATCCTCATGTTCACCTTGTAAACGCTGTCGCCGGCTTTGTAATTGAAAGTCCTGATTTTCCAGCTGTGCTATCTGCATGCGCTTAACTTCTGCTTGTTCACGATAATTAGCATATTGATTTTGATAAGCTTCCCATTCCTGTTGCCAAGCTAAGCGTTGTGCTTGAGCCTCTTGCTGCAATGCCAAAAGTTCCTCTTGGCGTGCCTCAGCCTCTGAAAGTGCGGCTTCCGTTTCCAATAAAGACGTTTTTAGCTCTTCTAATTGCAAACTATCTTCGACTAAGTTTTCTTGCAATAAAGTCGCTTGCTCGCGCAAACGCATCAATTCTAATTCAGCTTCTTCGTGTGACTGTGCATTATGCTTAATGATTTGTTCCAAACGGCTAGTTTCGGCAAGCACCTTATAAAAGGCTTCTTGTTGCTCATCGACCGCTTGTTGCTGTGCTTTATGCAAATGACGCTGCTGTTCTAAAGACTGCTCTAAGTCTTTGCGCTCAATAAATAATTCATTATGTGCTGTTGCAGTCTCTTGCAACTTCGCTTGCAAATGCCGGGCAGAGAGCTGATAGGCTCGCCAGCGCATAGCTAATAACTCTAATTTTAACTGTCGCTCTTGCGCCTTTAAGTGTGTATATTTTTCTGCTTTTTCCGCTTGTTTTTGTAAATGACTCAGTTGCTTTGCAACTTCTTCACGCACATCATCCAAACGCGCTAAATTTTCACGCGCATGCTTGATTCGCATTTCCGTTTCACTGCGCCGCTCTTTATATTTAGAAACGCCTGCCGCCTCCTCAATATGAACACGTAATTCTTCAGGCTTAGCTTCAACCACTCGCGAAATAGTACCTTGTTCAATAATAGCGTAACTACGCGCCCCTAACCCCGTGCCTAAAAATAAATCGGTAATATCTTTACGCCGGCACCTCGTCCCATTAAACATATAAACTGACTGACCATCACGACTGACCTGACGTTTAATCGCAATCGTACTATATTGCGCAAACTCACCACCGGCTTTACCTTCACTATTATCAAAGACTAATTCAACTGAAGCCGTTCCGACAGGTTTGCGCCCTGCAGAGCCATTAAAAATGACATCCGCCATACTGCCACCGCGTAAATGCTTGGCAGAACTTTCCCCCATCACCCAACGTACCGCATCAATAATATTGGATTTACCGCAGCCATTAGGCCCCACCACACTGATTAAATTCCCTTTAATAGGAATCGTTGTGGCATCAGCAAATGATTTAAATCCTGAAAGTTTAATTTTTTCCAGCTTCATTACTGGTAAAATACCCGATTATTTTAAAAACGAATCATTATACTTTATGAAGCATATTGGTTCAGGCTAAATCATTACCTTAGACAAATCATGGCAACACAACCAAGTAAAGACTTACAAACATTTGATAACCCACAACCTGGGCGAGACTTCACCATCCGCATAGACACACCTGAATTTACCTGTTTATGCCCCCTGACAGGTCAGCCGGATTTTGCTGAAATTACAATTGAATATGTCCCCGACAAACTTTGTATTGAACTGAAAGCATTAAAGCTTTATTTTTGGACATTTCGCGAACGCGGTGCTTTCCATGAAGCAGTCACCAACGAAATTTTAGATGATATTGTAAAAGTTACCCAGCCTAACTTTATGCGTATCCGTGCCGAATTTAAAGTACGTGGCGGCATTTACACCACCGTGATTGTCGAGCATCGCAAACCAAACTGGGTCGCGCCTGCATTAGTACAGTTACCCTAAAATTAATGCCGATAAAAAAGGATCGTATGCGCAATCGCCATACTTTCCCTTATCTTTGCATGCCGAATGAACTCTATGCGGCAGTTATTGCAATCATTGCCTTCGCCTATATTTTTAAGTGGCAAAACACCTAACGACCCTTAAGTTATGACCTTTAAAGAAAGCTTAACCACTCTTCCACAATACATTCTACCGCACCACCCTTTATCCAGGCTTATGCGTCAATTAACACATAGCCAAAATAAAGTGTGGAAAAATTTCTTTATCCAACAAATTGCTCGGCATTATGGCGTTAATATGGAAGAAGCAATTGATGCCGATATCAATACCTACCCCAGCTTTAACCATTTCTTTACCCGAGAACTCAAAGCAGGCGCACGCGCCATTGCCAATAATGCCGGAGATATTGCGTGCCCTGCTGATGGCACGGTCAGTCAAGCCGGCAATATAAGCGATGGCGACATCATTCAAGCCAAAGGCAAAAGTTATACCGCCACCGATTTATTAGGCGGCGATGCCGAACGTGCCGCCCCTTTTAATAAAGGCAAGTTCACCACCATCTACTTATCTCCCAAAGATTATCATCGCTTACATATGCCATTAGATGGCTTATTAAAAGAAATGGTTCATATACCGGGACGTTTATTTAGCGTAAATGCCGCAACAGCGAATTCAGTCCCACGCTTAT
>JALSIU010000182.1 GCA_026989715.1 Methylomonas sp. | reverse complement strand
GCGTTTGCATCAAGTGCATCATACGGATTTAGATTTTGATGCAACAACGGCGGTGCGCTTTCATCCGCTAGAGATTATTTTTTCTTTGCTGATAAAGGTGGTGGTTGTTTATTTGTTGGGGGCAAATCCAGCGGCAGTGATTGTTTTTGAGGTTCTATTAAATGGTGCGGCAACCTTTAATCATAGTAATGTGCAGTTGCCGCTTGCGTTGGATAAGGTTTTGCGTTGGTTTGTGGTAACGCCAGATATGCATCGCATTCACCATTCCTGTGTGCAGAGTGAAATGGATAGTAATTATGGTTTTTCGGTATCGTGGTGGGATAGATTATTTAGAACCTATACTGCGGAGCCGCAACAGCCGCAAACTGAATTGACTATCGGTTTAAAGGCGTTTAGAAAGCCTGAGCAAGTGGGTCTTTTACAGGTATTGGTGTTGCCGTTTAAGGCACTGCGTGAAAAGTAGTGCGTGGTGTTTGAGGTAGCACCTACAAAAATAAAGCAAATTGTAGGTGCTATGTTGCTATTGCTGAGCGGCGAGTGCTTCGGTTTGTTTTTTCAGTAAGTGGCTAATGCCAAGTTTTGCCAGTTCCAGCATCGCGTTGAGCTCTTCTTGTCTAAACGCATGTCCTTCGGCAGTGCCTTGTACTTCTATGAAGGCGGCTGCATCGTTCATAACGACATTCATATCGGTTTCGGCATTGCTGTCTTCTGCATAGTCTAAGTCTAATACGGGGATGCCATTATAAATACCAACTGAAATAGAAGCGACTTGGCCATGCAATGGGTTTTTTTTGATTTTTCTCTGTTTGAGCATCTTTTGAATGGCAAGGGAAAGTGCGACAAAACCGCCTGTTATGGATGCAGTGCGTGTGCCGCCGTCTGCTTGTAGCACATCGCAGTCGATGGTAATGGTGTGCTCTCCTAGTGCGGCTAAGTCAAGGCTTGCGCGTAGTGAACGACCAATTAAGCGTTGAATTTCTTGGGTGCGGCCACCTTGTTTGCCTTGGCTGGCTTCGCGCCCCATACGGGTATGGGTGGAACGAGGCAGCATGCCGTATTCAGCTGTTACCCAGCCTTCGCCTTTGCCTTTTAAAAAACGGGGGACTCGATTTTCAACGCTGGCAGTGCAAAGCACGCGGGTGTCGCCAAATTCTACTAATACCGAGCCTTCGGCATGTTTGGTGTATTCGCAGGTGAATGTTACGTCTCTAAGTTGGTCGGGCGCGCGTCCGCTAGGTCTCATTGTTTATCTCTATATTGATTAAAAAGGGCTAGAGTATACCTGAATGAGATTTATGCGATAGGGAAGAATAAAACTTAAAAGGAATGGGGCTCTGTCAACTTAATGTTGTATGAGGCTCTCATTCCTTTATTTATTGGGCACTATACTTTGATATTCAGTAATGCGCCTTTCATATTGGTATCAGCTTGTAAGAGTTTTACGGCGGCAGAGCTTTCAAGTTCGGCTTCCGTTAAGCTTAATATGGGTTTGAGTATATCTTGCCGTTTGAAATTACTACTACCGACTTCATTGCTTTGTATGGAGGCTTTGCTGATGTCTTCGGCTGCCGTTGTTGCTTTTTGCAATGATGTATTAATGAGCTGAATGGCACTGCTATTAGGTGAAATTTCCATGATACCCTCCTAGGATGGTCGCTAAGAATGCTTTATTGGTATTATCATAACTTATGCAATAGTGTTCTGTGATCAATTGTACAATATTGATTCATAAAGTACACTGTTTATAAGTTGGATTGGGTTGGTGCCTTAAAAATGTTTATTTTAGGTGGATATGTTTTTATGTTTGCGTTCTCATAAAAATGTATATATAATCTGCGTTTCAAATTTAAGTAGGCGAGCGTGGCGGAATTGGTAGACGCGCTGGTTTTAGGTACCAGTATCTTATGATGTGAGAGTTCAAGTCTCTCCGCTCGCACCACTTAAAAGTCAAATAAATTTTTAACGGTAGTCATCGTTAATTCTCCAGGTTTTATGCCCATCGTGGGTAATCTTTAGTCTATTAGTCACAAAATAGTAATCATATAATTAGCAGTCAATATAAAAATTTTTGAGGTAAATCAATGGAAGTTTCTGTCGAAAAGACATCGGAATTAAGCAGAAAAATGACCGTTAGCATTCCTGAGGATGTTGTGCAAGGAAAAGTTAGCGAGCGTGTAAAAAAATTAGCGCGTGAAGTCAAAATTGACGGTTTTCGTCCAGGAAAAGTGCCTCAAAAGGTTGTGCAGAAAATGTACGGTGCGCGTGTAAGAGAAGAGGTTACCGGTGATTTGATTCAGGCTAATTATGTGCAGGCATTGCAAGATAATGATTTGCGCCCAGCCGGTATGCCCCAAGTTGAGGTTGTCGATGCGGAGACGGGTTTTACCTTTGTTGCCAGTTTTGAGGTATATCCTGAAATAACTTTAGATGGCATTGATGGTATTGAAATCGCTAAATCAGTGGCTACGGTTGAAGCGGCAGATCTTGATGTTATGCTGGAAAAATTGCGTGAACAAAAAAAGACTTGGGTTGCCTCGGAGCAAGCTGCGCAGGAAGGTGATAAGTTGGTCATTAATTTTTCAGGGGTAAGTGACGGCGAAGACTTTACTGATGGTAAAGTTGAAGATTTTGAAGTTGAGATTGGCGCAAAAAAAATGATTCCTGGGTTTGAGGATAATTTAGTAGGGCTTGCGGTCGGCGATACTAAAGCGTTTACGGTAACTTTTCCTGAAGGGTATGGTAATGAAAAATTGGCGGGTAAACCTGCTGAATTTGATATTGAAGTATTAAAAGTTGAGTCGCCGGTATTGCCTGAGATTGATGCTGAGTTTATTGAGGCGTATGGCATTGAAAGCGGGGATAAAGAAGAGTTTCTTGCTGATGTAAAAAGCAATATGGAGCGTGAGCTCGCGCAGGCATTAAAAAGTGATTTGAAAAATGTCGTGATGAATGGTTTATATGAAAAAGTAGCCGTTACTTTGCCGACTGTGATGGTTGATGCAGAAATCGAAAGTTTGATGAAGCCGTATTACGAAAACGCAAAACAGCGTAATATGGATGTTAACGATCTGAAATTACCTAGAGAGAATTTTGAAGAGCAAGCTAAACGTCGTGTGGCTTTGGGGTTGATTTTAGCTGATATTATTCAAACAAATGCAATCAAAGCCGATAAAGAGGCTGTTCGTGCTGTGATAGAAGATATGGCGCGAAGTTATGAAGATCCTAATGAGGTTGTAAATTGGTACTATGGCGATGAAAAGCGTTTGGCTGAAGTTGAACAGATGGTGCTAGAAGATGCGACAGTTGATTGGGTATTGTCAAAAGCAAAAGTAACGGATAAGCCGGTTTCTTTTTCAGAAATTATGGAATCAACAAGACAGCAATAAGGGATAATGATGAATAGCCATAATGGAATAGACAGTATTGTTTCTCCTGAAGCAGCAGGTGGGTTAGTGCCTATGGTCATAGAGCAGACCGCCCGCGGTGAACGCTCTTATGATATTTACTCACGGCTTTTAAAGGAGCGAGTTATTTTTCTGGTGGGTCAAGTTGAGGATTACATGGCTAATCTGATTGTGGCGCAATTATTATTTTTGGAGTCGGAAAACCCGGATAAAGATATTCATTTATATATTAATTCTCCAGGTGGCTCAGTGACGGCTGGTATGGCGATTTATGATACGATGCAGTTTATTAAGCCGGATGTCAGTACGATGTGTATTGGCCAAGCGGCAAGTATGGGTTCATTGTTATTGGCGGGGGGGGCGGCCGGCAAAAGATATTGTTTGCCACATTCGCGCGTGATGATTCACCAGCCTTTAGGCGGGTTTCAAGGGCAAGCGTCTGATTTTGATATTCATGCGCGTGAGATTCTAACGATACGTGAAAAGTTAAATAAAATTTTAGCGCATCATACTGGGCAGGCGATAGAAAAAATTCAGAAGGATACGGATAGGGATAACTTTCTGAGTGCCACCGATTCGGTTGAATATGGCTTGATTGATAAAGTATTATCAAGTCGCGTTGAGTCCGAGTAATAACTCAAAATCATTAATAATAGGTTTAAGTGATGAGCAAAGAGATTGATAGCGATAAAATTTTGTATTGTTCATTTTGTGGTAAAAGCCAAAATGAAGTTAGAAAGCTTATCGCAGGCCCTTCCGTTTATGTGTGTGATGAATGTGTTGAGCTTTGCAATGATATTATCAAAGAAGAACTTGCTAATGATGATAGAGAAGACGGCGAAGAGCATGAATTGCCTAAGCCTAAAGAGATTAAGGCGGCATTGGATGAGTATGTTATTGGCCAGGAGCAGGCTAAAAAAATATTGTCGGTTGCCGTCTATAATCATTATAAGAGGCTAAATAATCGAACGCAGTACGATAGTGATATTGAGCTGGGCAAAAGCAATATCTTATTGATTGGGCCGACAGGTTCGGGAAAAACCTTATTGGCCGAGACTTTGGCGAAGGTTTTGGATGTGCCTTTTACCATTGCAGATGCGACTACGTTGACGGAAGCGGGCTATGTGGGGGAGGATGTTGAAAATATCATTCAAAAAATCTTACAAAAATGTGATTTTGATGTAGAAAAAGCAGAGTCTGGCATTGTTTATATTGATGAAATCGACAAAATTTCCAAGAAGTCTGAAAATACCTCCATTACTCGGGATGTTTCTGGTGAAGGGGTGCAACAGGCTTTATTGAAACTGATTGAAGGCACGATTGCTTCGGTTTCTCCGCAAGGCGGGCGTAAAAATCCACAGCAGGAATTTGTGCAGGTCAATACGGCTAATATTTTATTTATTGTTGGCGGGGCTTTTGCTGGCTTAGATAAGGTCATTCAACAACGCACGGAAAAAGGAGGTATTGGTTTTTCGGCGGAAGTCAAAGCGAAAGATGACAGTAAGAATATTGGTGAATTATTTTCCGAGGTTGAGGCCGAAGATTTAGTTCGTTACGGTTTGATTCCTGAATTTGTAGGCCGGTTGCCAGTGGTTGCTACATTGGAAGAGCTGAGTGAAGAAGCTTTGATTCAGGTCTTGACTGAGCCTAAAAATGCCTTAACTAAGCAGTATCAAAAGTTATTTGAAATGGAAGGTACGGAGCTTGAATTTCGCCGGGACTCGTTACATGCGATTGCGCAAAAATCAATGCAACGTAAAACGGGAGCACGTGGTTTGCGCACTATTGTTGAAAATGTGTTGTTAGATACCATGTATGAAATCCCATCTGCTGATAATGTGGCTAAGGTGGTGATTGATAAAATGGTGATTGACGGTGAAAATGATCCTTATTTTGTTTATGACGGTGAGCAAAAAGTAGCCTCTTCGGAGTAGCGATACACCACGATAACGTCATCGGTTCTTATTAAAAGGCGAGTGTTTATGATGAAACACTCGCCTTTTTTGTGTCTGGTACCTTGTTAAATATAACGGGCACCCTTATATTATACCTCATATATTTTAAAATTTAGCGAAGGCTTCTGAGATGGAAATGAATGAAATGGCAGATCTTTTTGATGATGGGTTGGTTCCTGTGTTACCACTTAGGGATGTTGTTGTTTACCCGCATATGGTAATTCCTTTATTTGTGGGGCGTGAGAAATCAATTGAAGCACTTGATGAAGCGATGCGCGAAGATAAGCAGATTTTATTAGTAACGCAAACAGAAGCTGAGCTTGATGATCCCGGTTTTGACGATCTGTATAAAGTAGGGGCGTTGGCTAATATTTTGCAGTTATTAAAGTTGCCGGATGGAACGGTAAAAGTATTGGTGGAAGGCGAGCAGCGTAGCCGAGTCACCGAGTATCATGAAAAAGATGGTTGTATTTTTGCCGAAATAGAAGAAATACCGGATGTTTTAACCTTGTCTGATAAAGAGATCGATGTGTTGGTGCGGGCAACGATGGACTCTTTTACTAAGTATGTAAAGTTAAATAGCAAAATTCCGCCTGAAGTACTGAATGCTTTGTCAGGTGTTGAAGAGCATGGGCGGCTTGCCGATACCATAGCGGCGCATATGAGTCTGAAGGTGTCGGAGAAGCAAGCGTTGTTGGAAATGGCAGATATTGTGCAACGCTTAGAAAAACTGATGCTATTTATGGAAAGTGAGGCAGATTTATTTGCTTTAGAGAAAGATATACGCGTGCGTGTAAAGCAACAAATGGAAAAGAACCAGCGTGAATATTACTTGAATGAGCAAATGAAGGCGATTCAAAAAGAGCTGGGCGATATGGATGATGCCTTAAGTGAAATTGAAGAACTTGAGCTAAAAATATCTAAAGCCGGGATGTCTAAAGAAGCAAGGGATAAGGCCGAAGTTGAGCTGAATAAGTTGAAGATGATGTCGTCGATGTCAGCAGAAGCTTCGGTAGTGCGTAATTATATCGACTGGATGATCAATGTGCCTTGGAAAAAGAAGACTAAGGTACGACATGATTTGAAGCTTGCGGAAGAGATTCTCGATACTGATCATTATGGTTTAGAAAAAGTAAAAGAGCGTATTCTTGAATACTTGGCTGTACAGCAACGGGTAAAATCATTGAACGGACCTATTTTGTGTTTGGTAGGGCCTCCTGGGGTAGGGAAAACCTCTTTAGGGCAATCCATTGCACGAGCGACTAATCGAAAATATATTCGAATGGCATTAGGTGGTGTGCGTGATGAAGCAGAAATTCGTGGGCATAGACGGACTTATATAGGCTCTATGCCTGGTAAAATTTTACAAAGCTTGTCTAAGATTAAAGTGCGTAATCCATTATTTCTGTTGGATGAAATTGACAAAATGTCGGGTGATTTTCGTGGCGACCCTGCCTCGGCTTTGTTGGAAGTGCTAGATCCTGAGCAAAATAAAGCTTTTGCCGATCATTATTTAGAAGTTGATTTTGACTTGTCGGATGTCATGTTTGTGGCAACGGCGAATACGATGAATATCCCAGGACCGCTATTGGATAGAATGGAAGTCATCCGTTTGGCAGGTTATACCGAAGATGAGAAAATTAATATTGCAATGCGTTATTTACTGCCTAAGCAGCTAAAAAATAATGGTTTGCAAGAAAATGAGGTGCAGATAGCTGAAGAAGTCATTCAGGATATTGTGCGTTATTATACGCGCGAAGCGGGAGTGCGTAGTTTAGAGCGTGAAATATCTAAGATTTGTCGTAAAGTGGTTAAAGAGCTTTTGCTAAAAGAAAAGTCAGAAAAAGTAGAGGTGACATCAGAAAATTTATCCGATTACCTAGGGGTACGTCGCTTTAGTTATGGACTTGCAGAAGATAAAGACCAAATAGGGCAGGTTACCGGTTTGGCTTGGACTGAGGTAGGTGGAGAGTTACTGACGATTGAAGCCGTTGCCATGTCGGGCAAAGGCAAGCAAGTCATGACAGGCAAGCTAGGTGATGTTATGAAGGAATCTATTGAAGCGGCAGTGACCGTTGTGCGCGCACGAGCTGATGTGTTAGGTATTGATGTTGAGACTTTTCAGAACAAAGATTTGCATATACATGTACCGGAAGGTGCAACACCTAAAGATGGTCCTAGTGCTGGAGCAGGCATGTGTACGGCTATTATTTCGGCCTTGACGGGCGTGCCGGTCAAGGCCGAAGTCGCTATGACGGGGGAAATTACTTTACGCGGTGAAGTATTGGCTATTGGAGGCCTAAAAGAGAAGTTGCTGGCAGCGCATCGTGGTGGCATTAAGACGGTATTGATTCCTGAGGATAATGAAAAGGATTTAGTAGAAATCCCTGATAATGTTAAACAAAACCTGAATATTCAACCTGTGCGCTGGATTGATCAAGTGCTGGAACTGGCTTTGCAATATCAGCCTGAGCCCTTAGGAAAAGTTGCAAAGGTCTCTGAGACCAAAGTGGGGAAATCTGTCGATAGCTCTATTAGAGCACATTAATTAGATATATACGGCTGTAACGCTTGACATGACTAGGATGTAGTTGGTATAAAGACATTCGCTTTAATAATGTTTTATGTTTCGGCAGAGCGTATATATTTTATCTTGTGTTAATTTCCTATGGAGAAGAGTAAATGAATAAATCAGAACTGATAGATGCAATGGCTGATGCATCAGAACTAACAAAAGCCGATGCAGGGCGCGCGCTTGACGCATTTATGTCATCTGTTACCGATGCATTGAAAAGTGGTGACTCTGTTGCATTAGTAGGTTTTGGGACTTTTTCTGTCAAAGATAGAGCAGAGCGCAAAGGACGTAATCCGCAAACAGGTGCAGAGATTACGATTAAAGCGGCAAAAATTCCTTCCTTTAAGGCAGGTAAAGGTTTGAAAGATAGCGTTAATATTTAAGTTTTAATAGAAATGATAGGTTTTTTAGCAAAACGCTTGCGCAAGTTAAAAAACAGGGCTATAATATCATTTCTTTAGTCGGGTGCTTAGCTCAGCTGGGAGAGCATCGCCCTTACAAGGCGAGGGTCGGGGGTTCGAACCCCTCAGCACCCACCACAGACTTGGAGCGGTAGTTCAGCTGGTTAGAATGCTGGCCTGTCACGCCGGAGGTCGCGGGTTCGAATCCCGTCCGCTCCGCCATATTAAAAACCCCGACCATTTGGTTCGGGGTTTTTTTTTGTTTAAAATTTATGGTTAGAATTGAGCGTAATATTGCATCCTCATTCTTAATTTAAACAAGCCCATATTTGCAAGGAGTGGAGGAACTTAATCGTTCTTTCAAGGATATTTTATGACTTAAATCATAGAGTATCAAAATAGTTAAATTATCAATTGATTAAGGCTAATCATATGTTGACAGAAATAAGAGAAAAAACACAAGGTACTTTTGCTTGGATAATTTTGATATTAATATGTGTTCCTTTTGCATTGTGGGGCCTTCAAAATTACACCAATGGCGGTCAAGAAAAGGCAGTTGTTATTGTTGGCGATAAGGAGTTCGGGCAACGTGAAGTCAACCAGGCTTATGCACAATTTAAACAGCAATATGCTGAGATGCAGATTCCTGAAGAAATTTTGCAAAAACAAGCTATCGAAAAATTGATTCGTGATGAGCTTTTGTTGCAACATGTGACAGAAGAAGGCTTGGTTGTCACGGATGAGCGTGTGCGTCAATTTATTGCTTCCTTACAATATTTCCAGCGAGAGGGTAAATTTGATAAGCAGCAATATGAAACATTGCTAGCTAGCCAAGGTATGAGTTCTGCTCAGTTTATTAATAGAATTCGCAAAGCATTGGTCATGGAGCAGTTTCAAAAGGCAGTAACAGATACCAGCTTTATCTCTGAGCAAGATATGCAACGCTTTTTTAAGATTCAAAATCAAACACGTGATATCGAGTATGTCACGATTAACATAGAGCCTGTGGCCACGACGCCGAGCGATGCCGCCATTAATGATTTTTATCAGCAACATGCGAGCGACTATCAAACTGCTGAACAAGTATCAGTTGAATATGTGGAGTTATCTTTAAATGATTTAATGCAGGATGTCACGCCTTCGGACGAGCAGTTACAAGCTTATTATGCAGATAATATTGAGCAATACTCTACAAAAGAACGTCGTAAAATAAGTCATATACTCTTTGCCAAAACAAAAGATACTACAGAAGCGCAGGCATTAGAGAAAGCGAAAGCGGCCGTTAAGCGATTGCAACAAGAGTCATTTGCTGAGCTTGCCAAAGAGTTGTCCGATGATACTTTGACGGCTAAAAATGGTGGGGACTTAGGTTTATTTGAAGTGGGCGTTATGGAGCCTGCCTTTGAAGAGGCGGCATCACAATTGGCCTTAGGAGAAGTGTCGGCTCCTGTAAAATCTGCTTTTGGCTATCATATTATTACCGTTACTGAATTGGAGCCTGCGGCGACTAAGCCTTATGCTAAGGTTGCTGCAGAGGTTGAGCAAGCTTTAAAAAGAGCAGCGGCTGAAACAACGTATTATGAATTAGGCGAATCACTAACGGAATTGAGCTTTGAAAATTCAGATAGTTTATCCGTTGTATCGGATGATTTAGGTTTGAAAATTAAGCAAACAGCATTATTTTCACGTGATGCAGGGACAGGACTTGCCACTGAAGAGGCTATTAGGAATATGGCTTTTTCTGAATCGGTATTGCAAGGCCATAATAGTGAGCCTGTTGAGCTCGGTGAAGAGCGCGTAGTAGTTTTACGTATGTTAGAGCATCAGCCGGCCGAAACAAAGCCCTTAGAAGCGGTTAAAGATGAAATTATTACGGCCATCAAAATACAACAAGCCAAAGATAATGCCAAGCAATTAATGGCAACGATTAAGCAAAAATTACTGGCAGGACAAGCCATGGCAGATATCGCCAAAGAGCAAGGTTTGCTTGTTAAGAAAGCAGAGGGAGTAACGCGAGAGGGAGCAGAGATTAATTGGCAGGTTAAGCAAGCGGTCTTTAAAGCGGCTAAGCCGGTTGCGGGTAAGCCAACAGTCGTTGTCGTTGATTTGCCACAAGGCGGACACACGATAGTCAGTTTGCTTAGTGTGACAGAAGGCGGGGCTATGGAAGACAAAGAAAAGGCCAAACTTGCAAAAGCGAATATCGCAAAAGCCTTAGGGCAGGCTGATTATGCTGCGGTTATTGCGGGTATCCGCGAAGGTGCGCATATCTCTATTAGGGAGTGATAAGTTTACTTTTAAAAATAAAAAGGGCGATATAATCGCCCTTTTTTATGCCTGAAACAGGGGTAGCTTAGCTGTTTTTTGATAAAGTTAGTAAAAAATCGACTTCAATTTCTAAATTATCTGCTTGTTTTATTTGCGCTAGTATCTCTTGGTTGGCTCGCCATGCAAAAGGAGTCATTTGCAATAAAGCCATGCGTTGGTCTGGGTCTGGCTGAATTTTATAAGTAATTTGCTGACTGTCGATTTGGCTGAAGTGTTTAGGTAAAGCAATATCGGTATGATGGGCTTTTACATCTTTATAGATAAATTCCCTTAATTGCCACAAATGCCGTGGGCCTGGGGTAACAATCAATAATAGTCCGCCAGGTTTTAATAAGCGTTGAACTTCGGCATCGTTTGAAGGTGCGTACACTCTGAGTAGTAAATCAAAGTAATGATCGGCATAAGGCATACGTTTGTTACTGGCAACGATAAAGCGGGCACGCGCTTGCTTTTTGGCGGCCGCTAAAATAGCATTTTTAGCAATGTCGATACCGTGTAAATCTAAATGTACACTATCCTTAGAGTGTAATTCAATTTGGCGGCTGTAATAGCCTTCACCACAGCCCATATCCAAAATATGCATCATAGCATCAGTCGTTCTATGATGGTCAATCATAGCCGTTATGGCTTTAGCCATCTCTTGGTAAAAGCCTGCTTCCAGAAAGTTACGTCGTGCGCGCATCATGGCGCGGCTATCACCCGGTTCTTTGGATTTTTTATGTTGTGCGGGTAATAAATTTAAGTAGCCTTCTTTGGCCATGTCAAAGTGATGTTTTTTGGTGCAGTAATAGCCTTTAGAGGGCTGGTGCTGCATGAGTGGATTTTGGCAAATGGGGCAGATGTAGGGCATGTAATTTATTTATTAAGGTGAGCTCGTTGGTTAAATTCTTAAGTATTTTATCAGTTATTGATAAATTTCACTGGCGGCAATACGTCGGTCAATTTCTTTGAGTATGGCTTGATATTTGGGGCTGTAAATAGATTGATATTGCGTTGTAAAGTTGATGATGTCGAGTTTTTCGGGCAAGTCGCTGACACGTGGCATAAAGGCCTGATAATTTTTGATGGTCGCCATCTTTTTTTGTATTTTTAGAGCTTGTTCAAGATTGGCAGTCGCATATTTACCAAAATATACCCCCGCCCTATCTGCCGCCAAATCAATAAAACTAAAGCCATTACCTTTTTTAGCATCATTGAGTTCTTTTTCTTGGCCAATAATTTGGGCTAAATGGCTGTTGCCTAGTGCAGATAATGAGGCCGATAGCATAAAGTGTTGTGCCATATCGGTGCGGCGATATAGATAAGCAGGGTAATATTGCTGAGTGGCTGTGGTGTGTTGGTAGTGATTGACGTAGTTATTGACTACAAAAATGACTAGGCGATTTTCTGCGATGGCATTGCCTGTGGTAGAGCGTTGTTGCGCAAGCTCAAATAATGGTTGCAATAAATTAGCAAGAGACAGAAGCCAAACGGTATTATGCCTGCTGATGGTTGTTTCTAATTTTGCTTGATACTGTGCTAAAGCGTCTGCATCAATAGAAGGGGATAGGAGTTGCTGAATACGAGAGCGAGCACTGTTAGGTAATTGGTATTTAAACTGTAACTGTTTATTTTCTAAATGAATTTCTTTTAAATGCTGTTTGAATAAAGTCAAGTATTGATTCAGGCGAGTATATGCAATTGCTTTTGCAATCAGAAAACCGGCATACCGGTCGGCAATGGCAATTTTACCGATTTTTAGATTTTTAATGTGTGGGTGGCTATCTGGGGAAATGTGTAGCTGAAAGCGAATATCGACATAACGCCCAAATAAATTATTTGCCAACGTGAAAATCAGCCGAAAATAAATGAAATCAGGGTTTATTTGAATATGTGAGCGGCTATTTGCGTATCGGTTTAATAAATAAGAGCTGGCAATATTAAGGTCATGCTCGGTGAGAGTCAGGTTGATAGCATCCGTATTAGCTTGTTGTGTTGCATAAAGGATATTTTGCGCCCGTTGAATGTCACTATTGTTAAGTTGCCATTGTGGTAGCGTGATCGTTTGGTTGCTTGTGCACAGCGCGATGATAATAACAAGTATGATGGCAGGAATTGCAATGATATTAAATATCGCGCGGAGCAAAGTCAGCATTTTGCTTAGCTGGCGTGTAAGGTGAATTTAGCTTTTGTTAAATACTCGGCTTCTAATTTTAAATCGGCTTGAGTTAATGGTGCATTATCTAACCAGCCCTCGGGAAATTGCAAATTAATATTGCCGGGTGCGAGGGATATTTTAAAATCAGGGAGTGCGGTGTGGCTGCGGTTGCGTAGCAGTAATACCGCAAGCCTTAATATAATGACCATATAAATGGCACTTTTATGCCAAGGCGGCGGTAACTTACTGATTTGTTTGTTAGGAATTTTGCGTCGATGCGCAAGCACTAAGGTGGATAATAAGTTTTGGTTTTGTTGAGAAAAGCCTGCTAAATCCCCATGTTTGATGATATACGCCCCATGTTTATGATATTGGCTATGGGCAATATTGCGCCCAATTTCATGTAGGTCAGCTGCCCAGCTTAAATATTGTGCCATGACTTTAGTTTGCGCGCCTAAAAAAGGCTTTAGTTGCGTTAGCATATAAGTAATGGCGTTGTTTATGCGTTCGGATTGTGCCGGATCGGTATGATAATGTTTAGCCAGTGTTTGTACGGTTTCAGCGCGCACATCATGGTTAAATTTACGGCCTAAATAGTCATAGATTAGACCTTCACGCAAAGCCCCGTCAGAAACACTCATTTTATCTATATTAAGCGTTTGGAAAGTGGCGTATAAAATGGCAAATCCCCCCACAAAGACCGGCTCCCTTTCTGCATCGAGTTCTGCTAAGTTAAGCTCTGTTGTGTGTCGGCAACTAAGAATATGTGTTTTGAGTTTTTCCAGTCCTTCCGGTGTGATGCCGCCTGGACTCCAATCCATTGCCAGCAAAACTTTACGAATGGAGCGGATGCTACCTGAGGCACCGATGGCTTCATCCCAATGCTTGTGGTCAAATAAGTTTTTATAGCTACTTAATTGTTGTCTGACATAAAGAATAGCCTGTTGTAGGCGGTGTGGGCTGATTTCGCCATGCGTAAAAAAACGATTGCTGATGGTGACGCAACCCATGCGCAAGCTTTCTTTTTGTGCCGGTAGAGCATTAGTGCCAATAATGTATTCGGTACTACCGCCACCAATATCCATTACCAAGCGGCGACTGGCATTACTTTGTAAGCTATGCGCAACCCCTTGATAAATAAGTCGTGCTTCTTCAATGCCTGAAATAATATGAATAGGGTAGCCAATGGCTTGTTCGGCCTTGTTTAAAAATTGCACGGCATTTTTGGCCGTACGTAAAGTATTGGTGCCAACGATACGCACATTACTGGCTGGGAAGTTTTGAATGCGTTGACCAAATCGTTCTAAACAGGCGAGTGCGCGTTGCTGAGTGGCTTCATCAAGCATGTTTTTCTGATTGAGGCCTGAGGCTAAACGTACCATTTCTTTTAAGCGGTCAATTGTTTGTAGTTGGCTACCTTGCACGCTACAAATAATCATATGAAAACTATTGGAGCCTAGATCAACGGCGGCAACAAGTTCAGGAGCTTGCTCGGGTTCTTGGGTAGTGGTCATTTGTTTTTATAGAGTTGGTTGATTATCTGCTAAAATTCACGCTTAGGTCGGCACGATTATTTTATACGCAAAAATATGTCGTAAGGCTAATGTACCGCATTTAAATGCCTACGTTAAGTGCAGATAACCGTTGATTTGAATTTTTGTGAGCAAAACGCTATTAATGAAAGCATTATCTATTCGTAATTTAAAAAAAACCTATGCTAATGGCCTAACGGCACTTAATGGTATAGACCTTGATGTTGCAGAAGGTGATTTTTTTGCTCTGCTGGGGCCTAATGGTGCCGGTAAATCAACCACGATTGGTATTATTAGCTCTTTAGTCAATGCAACTAGTGGTGAAGTGCGTATTTTTGATGCCGATTTGCAGCGCCATAAGCAATTGGCAAAGAGTTACATTGGTCTTGTGCCGCAAGAAATTAATTTTAATCAATTTGAGACGGTGCAAAACATTGTCATGAACCAGGCGGGTTATTATGGGCTGCCTAGAAAGCAAGCGCGCAAGCAAACGGAGCACTGTTTAAAATTAATGCACTTATGGGATAAGCGGGATGCTGTTTCCAGGCGTTTATCGGGAGGAATGAAGCGCCGGGTTATGATTGCACGTGCCTTAGTGCATCAACCGCGTTTGTTGATTTTGGATGAACCAACCGCAGGTGTTGATATTGAAATTCGTCGCTCTATGTGGGAAACCATGCAGCGTGTGAATCAGCAAGGTACAACCATTATCTTGACCACACACTATTTGGAAGAGGCCGAAAATTTATGTCGCAATATTGCCATTATTAATCAGGGAGAAATTGTAGAGCATACCGATATGCAAAGTTTATTGGCGCGTTTAAATGAAGATCATTTTGTTTGTGATATTAAAACGTCCCTTAAAAATGCGCCGGCGATTGCAGGGTATGCGATCAGTTTGGATAATGCGCAACAGTTGAGTGTTTCTGTTCCCAAAGCCTTAGGCTTAAATCAATTATTTCAGGGGCTGTCGGAACAACAGATAGAAGTGCTGAGTTTAAAAAATAAATCAAACCGTTTGGAGCAATTATTTTTGGATTTAATTGCATCGGATAACAATAATTAACAATGAGTTAAACATATGCGTATTCATGCATTGCCTGCCCAATTAGTGAACCAGATTGCTGCCGGTGAGGTAGTTGAAAGACCGGCTTCAGTGGTCAAAGAGTTAGTGGAAAACAGCCTTGATGCCGGAGCAACTCATATTGGTGTGGAGATTGAAAAAGGCGGGGCGCAACGCATTAGAATTCGTGATAATGGTTGTGGCATTGATAAGGATGATTTGCCCTTAGCCTTATCTAGGCATGCGACCAGTAAAATTCAGTCATTACAAGATTTAGAGCAAGTTGCAACCATGGGCTTTCGTGGTGAGGCTTTGCCTAGTATTAGCTCAGTCTCGCGTTTGACGCTTATTTCACGCGTTGCCGATGCGGATTGTGCTTGGCGTGTACAGGCCGATGGAACTGAAGAAGTCTTAGACCCACAGCCAGACCCACATCCTTTAGGGACAACGATTGACGTGTGTGATATTTTTTATAATACCCCCGCACGGCGTAAATTTTTAAAAGCAGATAAAACGGAATTTGCGCATATTGATACGTTATTTAAGCGCATGGCGTTAAGTCGCTTTGATGTTGCATTTGAGCTTAAACATAATCAGCGCGATATTTTTAAATTCAAAATAGCGCAGACCCCCGCTGAACAAGAACTGCGATTGGCACAAATTTTTGGCCGTAACTTTTTAGATAATGCGGTCAATATTGATTTTAGTGCGTCGGGAATGCGTTTGCATGGCTGGGTGGGGTTGCCGACATTTTCGCGTAGTCAGCAGGATATGCAGTATTTTTATGTCAATGGCCGTCTTATTAAAGACCGTTTAGTGACGCATGCCATTAAGCAGGCTTATCAAGATGTTTTATTTCATGGGCGGCATCCGGTATATGTCTTGTATTTAACATTGGACCCAAGTTTAGTGGATGTGAATGCGCATCCGCAAAAATTGGAAGTGCGTTTTCGTGAAGGACGTACAGTCCATGATTTTTTATTTAAAGCACTGCACCGCTCCTTGGCCGATGTGCGTCCGAAAACGCAACTTGCTACTGAATCCGCCACAGAGCCGGCGGCAGAGGGGGCTTCTGCATCACGGCCGCCTGTGCAGCAAGTGGTTGATTTTCAACCATTGCCAGCCAGTACGGAGAAGCCGATTGCGCGTCAAAGTTACTCGCCTCGTGCCGCGTCCCGACAATCTGCATTACCCTTAGACGTTGACGCGCAGATTGATGCGTATGCTAAATTGCTCACACCGACACAGCCATTAGCGGTGCAAGAGCCGGCAGTACCGACTGCGCCTGCGCAAACAGAAACTGTACCGGCATTAGGTTATGCCGTTGCACATTTACATGACATCTATATTCTTGCGGAAACAGCCAATGGTATTATTTTGGTTGATGCACATGCGGCACATGAACGGGTCACTTATGAAAAATTTAAAACGCAGTACCACCAAGGCACAATTCCCTCACAGCCGTTATTATTGCCTGTACAAGTGCAAGTAAGTCGTGTCGAGGCAGATTTGGCGGATGACGAACAAGCTTTTTTTATGCATCTTGGGTTTGAATTAAATCGCATGGGCGAAGAAATGCTTGTTGTGCGTGCCATACCCGTTTTGTTGATAGGGACAGATATTGCCTTGTTAATAAAAGATGTTTTGGCTGATATTATTGCGCACGGTATGAGTCAGCGTATTGAGCAGTACAGCAATGACATTTTAGCCTCTATTGCTTGCCATGGTTCTGTGCGAGCCAATCGGCATTTGACCGTGCCCGAAATGGATGCCTTGTTGCGTGATATGGAAAAGACTGAGCGCAGTGGTCAATGCAATCATGGCCGGCCTACTTGGGTCGAGTTGACTAAGAAAGAATTAGATCAACTGTTTTTGCGTGGTCAGTAATGTTGCATACTCACGAGGTAAATAATAGGATTGATGCAGACTTCCCGCCCGCGCTCTTTTTAATGGGGCCGACCGCTTCAGGAAAAACGGCATTAGCAGTGCGGCTTGCTCAGCAATTTAATGCCGAAATTATCAGTGTTGATTCGGCATTGGTGTTTAGAGGCATGGATATTGGAACCGCAAAACCGACTACCGTTGAGCGCGCGGGGATTTTGCATCATTTGATTGATATTTTAGACCCGACAGAAAGCTTTTCTACCGGCGCCTTTCGCCAGCATGCTTTGGCTTTAATGGCGGATATTACGGCGCGAGGTAAGTTACCATTATTGGTAGGGGGAACAATGCTATATTTTAATGCATTGTTTTATGGTTTGGCTAAGTTGCCAACAGCAGATGCCGTGTTGCGAGAGCAATTAGCGACAGAAGCATTAAAAATTGGCAAAGTTGCCATGCACGCACAATTACAGCAAATTGATCCTGTAGCGGCTGCGCGTATTCACCCTAATGACCCACAACGAGTACAGCGCGCCTTAGAAGTATATCGACTGACCGGCAAGCCGATTACCCAGTTGCATGCAGAGGCAAAAGCGGATGTGCTTCCTTATCGGCAGATTAAATTAATTGTTGTGCCGCGTGATCGGGCTGTTTTACATGAGAAAATTGCCTTACGTTTTCAGCAAATGTTACAGCAAGGTTTGGTGGCTGAGGTTGATGCTTTGTATCGGCGTGGCGATTTAACGGCCGATATGCCGGCGATACGTGCCGTTGGCTATCGGCAGGTATGGTCTTATTTAGCCGGGGAAATAAGTGCAGAATTGATG
>JALSIU010000181.1 GCA_026989715.1 Methylomonas sp. | reverse complement strand
GTATGGGACGCTAAGAACTGCGAATAAAATAAACCTCCTTAAGATTTGCTAAGTTTACTGTGCGTATATTGAACCCTAGGTTCTACTTTCGGGTATGATAAAATTATCATGTCCACGCCATTAAAACGGAGTCCTGAAGATGATGGATAATTCCTTACCTCAAATTGAAATTCTACCTCATCAAGCTCAATTTAATCGGCCTAGTGCAAACTTTTCACCTCAGCGTCATTCGCGGCGGCTAATTGTTTTTATAATTACGCTGTTACTCAGTAGCATATTAAGTCTGGGCTATGTCTATAGCCGCCCGGCTCTTTATCGCAGCTATGCAAATATTTTGACCGTTGCACCCACCGCCATAGACCGACAAAGTAGCGAAGCAGATATTCAGCACGTTGCCATTCAAAGACAAATCCTGACTGGGCAAGAACTCTTAGCCGCAACACTGGCACGTCTAAAAGTAGTCATTGGCGAACATTATTTAAGTCATAAAAATGCACGAGCAACCGAGTTCAGCATTATGGAATTGCGTAGCATACTCACAGTGCAAGCCATACCGGAAACCAATTTGATTGAATTGGCCGCAACCAGTTATCAAGCCGATATCTTAGCTCCCTTAATTAATAGCTGGATTGATGTCTACTTAGAACGACGCGCCGAAGAAATCAAACAAACAACCGGCACAACCATCGCCGCATTACACGAAGAGCTTTTAGGGCTACAAGCTAAAATTCTCATTAAACGCGATGAATTAGAACGCTTTAGAGAAGAAAATGATATTACGTCTTTAGGACGTGAAAATATTTTTGAAAACCAGTCATTAGCGCGTTTTAAAGGTTTAACTCAATCACTCAATGATGCCAATGAACGTGCCGTACAAGCCAAAGCGCGTTTAAATGCCGTAAAAAGTGCCATTGCGGCGGGCAAGATAGTTGTCCCTAAAGAAGACCAGCGGCAAATGCAATCATTTGGCAAACGCTTACAAGCATTACGCGAACAATTAGCAGAAGTAGAAAAACGCTATACCCCAAATTACCTAGCCCTTAATCCAACACTGACTCTCTTGCCACAACAGATTAAAGAGTTGGAGCAAAAAATTCGCAACAAGCGTCATGAAGGCAAAAATATTGTTTTATCACAAGCAGAACAAGATTATGCGGCCGCAAAACAGTCATTACAAACCATAAAGCAGCAATTAGCAGCCCACAAACGCAATGCCCGAGAGTTTAGTAGCAAGTTTTCCGAGCATGAGGCCTTACTCAGTGATATGGAAGGCTTAGAGTTATTGCAGCGTAGCACGCAAGAACGCCTTGCCCAGATAGAAGCAAAACAGGCGGAAAAATTCCCACAAGTCAAAGTGATTGAACCTGCTTTCTTGCCTCGTAAACCCTTTAGCCCCAATTACCAAAGGGATGCCCTGATAGCTATCGTTGCCTCTATTTTTTTAAGTCTGTTTTGTGTATGGTTGGTTGATTTCTTAACCCGTAAGGAACAACACACACCCGACATCTCAATTTCAGGTGTCAATATGTATGCAACACCCGCTTCGGCTTTACTTAATACCCCTCAAAAAGAACATGAACAAATAGCACAACAACCAACTCAAACCATACCCCATGACTCCACTCAGGCATTGGAGCAGATTCCCCCTAAAGAGCTAAACGCGAATGACCTTAGTCGCTTACTCGAGGCGGCCGATACCAAAGCCAAACAATTAATCGCTTTACTGCTCAGCGGCATGTCGTTAACGGAAATAGCCTTGTTTACCAAGAAACATATTGACTTTGAAGAAAGAACCCTGATGGTAATGGGAGAATATACGCGTACACTCTCCTTAAACCCCATCTTAATCGGCTTATTCAAAAACAGCAGCCCTTGCCCCGCTTGGCTCAAAAATCAAGCGGTATCTACCGACACCTTAAACGCCATTTTACTTTGTACTGCCATTGATGCAGGCTTAGCTGAGCCACACAGCATCACAGCAACTTCTTTAACGCAAACCTATGCCATATATCTCGTCAAGCAAGGTATTCGCTTGGCAGAACTCGAACGGGTTCTTGGCGAAATACCGCCACAAACACTGGCACAATACGGCCATTATTCACCTGAAAAAAGAGGCTTGCATCTATCGGAAATCAATCGGTTCCACCCTGTTTTAAAAGCTCTTTCGTTAAAAAATGAAAATTCAATAAAGTTTTGACTCTAGTTCACACTAAAGAGCAGGATGACTCACGCCTAAATAGCCTAGATACGGTATAATTGCCACTTAGCAAATAACTTTAAATTTAAGCCAGTCAGTACTTTATTTTCGGAGAATTCACTTTATGCGTTTTTTAATTTCTTACCCTCAGACTAACTGGGATTATGCCAAGTTTCGTTTAAACCGCATTATAAAAGGGAAGGATAAGTCAAATGATGTATTTACAGGTTCTCCGGGTGGAAAAATTCAATTACTCGAACAAACGGAACCCTTAGGAAAATTTAAATTATTAGATGAAATTTATCCTACCAAACCATTTGGTATGGAATACGTTGCCGGTGAAGGGCTGTACTTCCTAACGGGGCTCCCTTGCTGTGTCGATGGCGTTCCGGGTGATGAGCATATTGTACGTTTGAATGACCGGGGCGAAATTGATTTAGTCATCAAGCATCCTTTATTTTCACAATTACGTTCTTTACGCCGTACTAAAGAAGGTTTGATGATTACATCTAGTGGTATTGATGCCATTTTGGAAGTGAACTTACAAGGCGAAATAATCTGGGATTGGTTCGGTACCGAACAAGGCTATACAACACGCTATGGCGGCGGAGAACGCTCGATTGACC
>JALSIU010000180.1 GCA_026989715.1 Methylomonas sp. | reverse complement strand
CAATTGCAGTATATAATGAACCTAAATCATCTTGTCCAAACTGGTCTGGAATAGTGACACGCAGGGCAAAAAAAGGTTCCTTAGCTGAGCCTGTTTGTAAGTAAATGCTTTGAGCATCAATGTTGATTTTGTGCCAAGGCGTATTATCTATGTCTGGAGAGAGTTTGTAAGACATTTGGCTGGAAGCAATGATGTGTTGTTGCTTATCTAACGCCAATAAGAAAGGATACATCCCTTGGTAACCTTTACTGATTTTTCTTAAAAAATACGCTAAGCGTTTATCAACATCGTGTATTTGAATATCTTGCATCACTTCCAAGTTTTTCCAGATCATGATATTTTGAATACGCTCAAATAAATGCCAGTCAATTTCCTGTATCATAGAGGCTGCTTCAAGCTTTAAATTCGTTTTAATGTCGTTTGTAAGCTCGGTACTAAAGTGATGAAAAACCATTAAGGTAATGAGTATTGATGATGTTAAACTTATAAAAAGATAGGATAAGAGTAAGCGATATCGAATAGTCATTTTTAGTGTTTATTTATGGTGCAATTTAAATTTTATATTTCAAATGGAGCGGTTGTTTGGGTACAAGGAATCCAGGCTTGAGAATCTTTACTAAGCTAATGCGGTGTTTGATAAATAATAGCCTTAAATTATTCGGGCGTGTTATGGGCTTTAAAAAACTGGCATTGTGCATGGTGTTATTAAATGCCAGCATATTGTATGCCAATGATGCTCCTGCGCCATCATATCATTGGGGGCGAGGTTATCATATTCCTGCGGCTAATTTAACATTGGGGGGATATTTTAATACTTCTTATCGTTATCTTGAGAACTCAGGAAGTGAGCTGACATTAGATAGTTTGAGTTTATTTATTTCTTGGCAGCCATTTGAACGAATCCATTTGTTTTCTGAATTAGAACTGGAAGAGATTTTTAGTTTAGATGGCATCCGGGCGTTTAATGAATCTTTTCGAGTTGAACGCTTGTATGCAGATGTTCTGGTGAATGAGGCCTGGACGGTACGTATAGGGCAATATTTAACGCCGATTAGTCGCTGGAATCTATTACATGCGGCCCCACTTGTGTGGACAACTTCTCGGCCGACTATAACAGAAGGATATGTTCTGGCTAATCATGGAACGGGGCTGGAAGTACTCTACAGTACTTCACTTTTGCAGCGTGATTTTAACCTTTCTGTATTCGCGGATAATTCGAAGAATTTACAGATTAACTATCATGAACATAGCTTTATTTATGCGTTTGGGTCACGTTTAAATTATCAATTATTCAATAGCTTCAATATTGGAGGATCCTATGTATACTCCAAAACAAATAATAATTACATTACTAATCAGCAACATACGTTTGGTTTTGATTTTTTATGGCAAAAAAAGCAATATGAATTACAGTTTGAGTCACTTTTTAGCTTTCGGGAAGCAAGTCATAATCAGTATGGATTGTATTTACAAGCTGTTGCACCGGTATTAGATACTTTATTTGTTGTGGGACGCTATGAATATATGTATGGCGGAAAGGGGATACATCATTTTAGTTTGCAGAGGCAAAACAAATCATCACATATAGGGGTGATAGGTCTAACTTGGCGACCTGCGACACCGATTGCATTCAAAATAGAATATCGTTCCGGTTATAACAACCAAGATATTGCCCCTAGCGGTTTCTTGAGTTCAATTTCTATGTTGTTTTAATGAAAATGTTAAAAATATTGAAACAACAACTTATTGGTGTGCTATTGTGCAGTCTTTTGCAGACTTCTCTGGCCTATGCGGATGATATTGCGGTGATTGTTGGTGTAAATACGGATATTAGTCAATTAAGTGCAAAACAAATTCAGCGTATTTTTTTAAGAAAAGAGCGTGTCAGTAATCAAGGCCATCGCTGGATACCTGTTAATTTACGTGCTCAGCAACGCTTACGTACTATTTTTAGCGATCAGTTATTGCAAAAAGACCGCTATGCATTGGAGCGTTATTGGAATGAGCAGTACTTTAATGGTATTTCTCCACCGTATGTTCTTGCCTCCGAAGAAGCTGTCTTGCGCTTTGTATCAAAAACACCTTATGCGTTAGGGTATGTGTTAAGTTGCCACTTAGATGAACGTGTGCGCGTAGTTTATCGGTTGCATATTGATAGTCATGAGTCAAACTGTCCGTAGCATTTTGTGTCTTAAATGTGTATTCTGTTATTTTTTGGGTAACAAATTTTGCAGTACTGCAATAATTGTTGTTCAAAAAGTGCGCAAAAATTGTCTGTGGCATCGTTTTCATCTTTTGGTCATAATAAGTCGTTAGGCTTTTTTCCTAACAACGAAGATAAATATCATTTTTAAACCCGTAATTGAAATATTGCTATTTTGTGAGATAGATAACAATTATTTGTGAACGACACTTATATACTTCACCTTAAGTTATTGTAATAACAAAGTAATAGCAGTCAGTGCGTGCAATTTTACTCCAGGCTTTAAATGCTGGGGGCTTAACGGTAATCAATTTGGGTTTGGATAAAGTATGGATATGTTTTAATTTAAGAGCCTATTTAAGGAAATTTTGATGATATTAAAAAATGAATCTAAAAATAACCAAGGATTCACCTTAGTTGAGCTACTGGTGTCTATTGTTATTTTGAGTATAGGCATGCTAGGTATTATTAACCTGCAAACCCATGCCTTGAAAGATAACCTAGATGCCTATTTGCGCACGCAAGCCATTTTTTTAGCCTATGATATGGCAGACCGCATCAGAGCGAATGGTGAAGAATGGGAAAGCATTGATGATCTATCTAGCTTTGTACCGGACTATCACTTTTGTAGCACACTAGATCCGACAACCACTAGTTT
>JALSIU010000179.1 GCA_026989715.1 Methylomonas sp. | reverse complement strand
AACATCATGATATTTATTGACTTTTTTAGCAACTTTCCACAATGAATCATTTCTTCTCGTCGGGCCATATTGCCCTTCTACCGCCAAACGACTATAGTCAACTTGACTACTATATTGTTTGTTGCCAGTATTCAGTGTAGCTTGAGTGACTTGAGCATTAGGAGCACTGATATTAGGTGATTGAAAAATAGCAGGCGGGTCTACCAAGACTGTAAACTCTTTAAAAATATCTCCCTTCGGCCAACTGACTTCAACCAAAAAATCCAAGAAAGGCTCTTGTACGACTTCTTTCGAGGTCAACTGAATAATAACCTGGCCATTCTTTTTTAAGATAGGCTTAAATTGAATGGTTGATAAAAAATAACTCCAAGCTATCCCTGCTTCATCAAATTTATTAGGGGATGCTAATGAGACTTTTATATCAGAGATAGTCTCATCCGCCGTTAAAGAAAGGGCAATCTCAGCATTAAGCTTTTGATTTAATGCCGAATGTAATTTAATATCACCAATACCTAATGAATGTGCAGCCATAGGAGCTAGTAAAGACATAGCTACTAAAGTTTTCTTCATTTTATGCACCACACTCTCCTTCCAACAAGTTTTCCACCTAAAACACAGCTAAATATATTGATTTAAGTTTAGCCTAGATATAATTTTTTACCAATTCTTCAGCAATTTGCACACTATTTAAAGCAGCCCCTTTACGCACATTGTCAGCCACAACCCATAGGTTAATGCCTTTTTCATGTGAAATATCTTCTCTAATCCGACCAACAAATACATCATCATTACCCGAAGACTCAGTGACAGCAGTAGGGTAGCCCCCCTCTACGCGCTCATCCATCACCGTAATGCCCTTTGTTGCCGCTAAGAGCTCACGCACACGCTCCACAGTTATTTTTTCACGTGTTTCAATATGAATAGCTTCAGAATGCCCATAAAAGACAGGCACTCGTACTGCGGTTGGATTTACCTGAATGCTATCATCACCCATGATTTTTTTGGTTTCCCATACCATTTTCATTTCTTCCTTGGTATAGCCGTTATCCATAAAAACATCAATTTGCGGCAATACATTAAAAGCAATTTGTTTAGGATACACCTTTGCAGTAATCGGCTTGCCATTTAGCAACTGCCCCGTCTGCTTGACTACTTCTTCAATCCCTTCTTTACCGGATCCTGATACTGCCTGATAAGTACACACATTAATACGTTCTATTCCTACGGCATCATAAATAGGTTTTAAAGCCACTAACATTTGAATGGTTGAGCAATTAGGATTGGCAATAATTTTACGCACCCCATGTTTAGCAATGCTCGTAGCATTCACCTCAGGTACCACTAAAGGAATGTCATCGTCATAACGAAACTGTGACGTATTATCAATCACAACACAGCCTGCCTCAGCAGCAATAGGTGCATATTGCTCAGAAATTGAAGCACCTGCTGAAAATAAGCCAATATTTGCTTTCGAGAAGTCAAACTCGGCTAAATCCTGTACAACCAAGTTTCTACCATTAAATGGGATGCGCTTACCTGCCGAGCGGGCACTTGCTAAAGCGTAAACCCGGTCAACCGGGAACTTGCGTTCTTCTAAAATTGAAATCATGGCTTCGCCGACAGCACCTGTTGCGCCGACAATTGCTACATTATATTTCTTTGTCATTATTTCTCTCCCGACTGCAGTGCAGATACAACAGCATCGCCCATTTCTGAAGTACTTACTTTTTGCATACCCTCAGAATAAATATCGGTAGTACGCACATTAGCATCTAAAGCCATATTAACAGCTTGCTCAATACGGTCAGCAACAGAGGCTTGGTTAAATGTATAACGCATCATCATAGCCGCTGATAAAATGGTTGCTAAGGGGTTTGCTATACCTTGCCCTGCTATATCAGGCGCAGAACCATGAATGGGTTCATACATTCCTTTGCCATCAACATCTAAGGAGGCCGATGGCAACATGCCGATTGAACCGGTCAACATCGAGGCAGTATCGGATAGAATATCTCCAAACATATTAGTCGTGACCATCGTATCAAACTGCTTCGGAGCGCGTACTAATTGCATCGAGGCATTATCAACATACATATGACTTAATTCAACGTCAGGATACTCTGTAGAAATTTCCGTCATAATCTCGCGCCATAATTCGGTACACTCCAAAACATTGGCTTTATCAACCGAGCACAAACGCTTATTACGTTTTTGAGCAATTTTAAATGCAGAGTGGCCAATACGGCGTATTTCAGATTCGCTATAAACTAAAGTGTTATAACCTTGCTTTTCGCCATTTTCCAGCACTCTAACACCGCGGGGCTGACCAAAATAAATACCGCCGGTTAACTCACGTACAATCATAATATCCAGCCCCGCAACCACTTCAGGTTTCAAGGTTGATGCACCGGCCAGCTGCGGATACAAAATAGCTGGGCGTAAATTAGAAAATAACTGCAACTCGGAACGCAATCCCAACAAACCTTTTTCAGGGCGTACGGCAATATCTAACGACTCCCATTTATATCCGCCAACAGCCCCCAATAAAACAGCATCGGCTTGCTTTACCAGGTCAATCGTTGCATCAGGAAAAGGTAATTTCGTTGCATCATACGCCGCACCGCCAATCAACCCATGCTCAAACTCTAATCCCAAATTCATATCCGCATTCAAGTATTCCAATACTTTAATCGCTTCTGTAACAATTTCAGGGCCGATACCATCACCGGGTAATACTGCAATTTTCTGTGTCATTTACGTAAAAACCTTCTTCTCAATTTAATTCTTATCTAATTTGCTTCAACAAATAGCCAAGGAGCACGCTTAGCACGCTCAAGCTCGTATTCTTTTATTTTATCAGCCTGCAATAAAGTCAATGCAATATCATCTAAACCATTAAACAAACGATATTTTCTGGCCGCATCAATTGTAAATGCAATTTCTTTGCCACTCGGCGTTGTGATAGTTTGCGCCTCTAAATCAATGCTTAATTGATAACCGGCCGAGACTTCTTGAAATAACGCTTCGATCAACTCTACCGATAAAACAATTGGCAAAATACCATTTTTAAAACAATTATTATAAAAAATATCTGCAAAACTAGAAGCAATAATGGCACGAAAACCATAGTCTTCCAATGCCCAGGGCGCATGCTCTCTTGAAGAGCCACAACCAAAATTCTCCCGAGTCAAAAGAATTTTGGCCTCTTTATAATCCGGATTATTTAATACAAAATCCTTTTGCAAAGGGCGGTTAGTGCAATCCATTTCAGGCTCGCCAATATCTGTATAACGCCACTCATCAAATAAATAAGGCCCAAAACCGGCGCGTCGAATTGATTTTAAAAACTGCTTAGGAATAATGGCATCTGTGTCCACATTAGCCCGATCCAAAGGAGCAACCTGTGCAGTCAGTTTGGTAAATGCTTGCATCATAATTTCCTTACACCCACTCTCTTATATCAACAAAATTCCCTGCAATGCCTGCAGCAGCGGCCATCGCAGGGCTAACCAAGTGTGTACGCCCTCCATAACCTTGACGGCCTTCAAAATTACGATTAGACGTTGAGGCACAACGCTCACCTGCCTCTAATTTATCCGCATTCATCGCCAAACACATAGAACACCCCGGCTCACGCCATTCAAAACCGGCCGCAATAAAAATTTTATCCAAACCTTCTTTTTCAGCCTGTTGCTTAACCAAGCCGGAGCCTGGAACCACCATGGCCAACTTGACGGTCTCAGCACGCTGTTTCCCTGCCACAACCTGTGCTGCGGCACGCAAATCTTCAATGCGGGAATTAGTACATGAACCAATAAAAACCTTATCTATAGCAATATCCGTTATCGCTTGTCCTGCTTTCAAGCCCATATAATCCAGAGCCGTTTGCATACTTTGTTGCTTAACAAGGTCAAACTCATCAACAGGATTAGGAACTTTATCACCCACGGCAACAACCATTTCCGGCGAAGTTCCCCATGTGACTTGCGGCGCAATCGTTGCCGCATCAATCTCAACAACCTTATCAAAAACAGCATCCGCATCTGAATGTAATTTTTCCCATGCTCTCACCGCCATTAGCCAATGCTCACCTTTAGGCGAATAAGGACGGTCTTGATAATATTCAATCGTAGTTTCATCAACCGCAATAAGCCCTGCTCTTGCACCTGCTTCAATCGCCATATTACAAACGGTCATCCGCCCTTCCATGGATAAATCCGCAATGGCGGTGCCGGCAAACTCAATAGCATAACCGGTCCCCCCTGCTGTGCCGATTTTACCAATAATAGCTAACACAATATCTTTTGCCGTAATGCCCTCACCCACCTCACCATTGACTTTGATTAAAAAGTTTTTTGATTTCTTTTGAATCAAACACTGCGTTGCCAGTGCATGCTCCACCTCAGAGGTGCCAATACCAAAAGCAAGTGCACCTGACGCTCCATGTGTAGATGTGTGCGAATCACCGCACACAACCGTCATTCCAGGTAGCGTTGCTCCTTGCTCAGGCCCAATAACATGCACAATCCCTTGCCTTACATCTGTCATGGTAAATTCAGTAATCCCAAATTCAGCACAGTTTTTATCCAATGTTGCCACTTGCAAGCGCGCAACAGGATCAGCAATGCCAGCCCGCCGATCGGTTGTCGGCACATTATGGTCTGCAACCGCAAGATTACGTTCAGTACGCCACGGCCGCCTACCGGCTAGGCGCAAACCTTCAAAAGCTTGCGGCGAGGTCACTTCGTGCACTAACTGCCGATCAATATAAATTAATGAAGAGCCATCATCCTCCGTATGTACTACGTGATCTTCCCAAAGCTTGTCATATAAAGTTTTTGCTGACATTTCAATCTGTACCGTATTTATTATTATTTAGTAAGTTCTGCAACTTGCTTCTCTAATTTTTTCAAACGTGACCATACCTCACCTAAACGCTGAAAGATGGCAATATTTTTGGCGTATTTTTTAAAAGGTTGTACCGGGCCGTAAGCATAGACTCCTGACTCTTTTATACTACTATGTATACCCGCCCTGTGTAACAACATAGTATCATCAGGAATATGAACATGATCCAAAACACCGGTCTGGCCGGATGCAATGACACGCTTACCAAAATGACTAGACCCTGCAATACCTGTTTGTGCGACTAAAATACAATCTTCTTCGATAATCACATTATGCGCAAGATGGCACTGAGCATCAATAATACAACCATCATGTACCTTAGTTTCAGTATAAGCGGCTCGGTCAATCGTCGTTACTGACCCAATAACAACCTTATTACCAATAACAACCCGCCCAGTTTGCGGAATACGATGATGCCGACGTTGCTCATCCTGTGCAAATCCTTGCCCATCGCTACCAATCACACACCCCGCTTTTAATATACACTCTTCACCGATATGACAATCATACGACACGACACAGCTTGGGTAAATAACAGTACGCGCACCAATGATGGCATCAAACTCGATTACCGTATTTGCCATAATAACTACTTTGGCACCTAGCTTAACTCGCGCACCAATCACTACGCCCGGCCCAATTACCGCATCATCCGGCACGGCGACGGATTCATGAATAACGGCAGAACAATGAATACGCCCCCATTCAGAATCATACACATCTCTATCGGTATATTTCTGGCGTATATAAGCCATCGCCATACGCACATTAGGTGCTACCAAAACAGCCATATTTTTAACAACAATTGTATCCGCAATACTCTGCGTTGTAACAATTGCCGATACGCCGGCTGCCATTGCCGCCGCTAAATACTTCTCATGTTCAACAAACACCAAATTCCCATGCCCTGCATTTTCTACAGGAACAATATTCGTCACCTGCATTGCAACGCCTAAATGCGCAACCAGCAAGCCTTGTACCTTAAAATCCTGATAAATAGCTGAGCTTAAAATATCCACATAGACTCCCGTTGCTATGCCAATGCAGCAAAAACCTTAGCAGTAATATCCTCAACCGAACCAACCCCTGCAATTGAACTAAAACGCGCATCGCTCTGCTCAGCAACACGTTTATAAAAGTCAACCAAAGGTTTGGTTTGCTCATGATAAACATCTAATCGTTTCCTAACCGTGATCTCTTTATCATCCTCACGCTGAATCAGTGCTTCGCCGGTCACATCATCTACGCCGGCAACCTTAGGTGGATTAAACTCGGTGTGATAAGTACGCCCTGATGATAAATGTACGCGCCGACCACTCATACGTTTAATAATTTCCGCATCATCAACGGCAATTTCGATGATATGGTCAATTTCAACCCCCATCGCCGCTAAGCCCTCTGCCTGCGCAATGGTACGCGGAAAGCCATCCAATAAAAAGCCACGCTTACAATCCTCTTCAGCAATACGCTCTTTAATCAATCCCAAAATAATATCATCAGAGACTAAACCGCCCTCATCCATAATTTTTTTTGCCGCTACACCAAGCTCCGTCCCCGCTCTTACCGCCGCACGTAGCATATCACCCGTTGATATTTGAGGTATCTCGTATTTTTCAGTAATAAACTTCGCCTGAGTACCCTTACCTGAACCGGGACTCCCTAAAAGTATAACGCGCATAAATATCTCCACCAGCTACCGCTGAAAATTGTTTAATTAAAATTATTAAAATGCCACTAAAACTTCAAAATACGGACAGTTGAATATATAAGCCCTACCAAGCTCATTTCAAATCAACATAACCCATCATTTTATAACATTCGACGATATAACTCTTGTAAAATTATCATTATCTGTCTATTCTGTGCCGTCCATAACGAATATGAGGAGCTATAAACGCATGCGAGTTGAAGATTTAATGACCAAAAAAGTTTTTACGGTCGAGCCACAAGATATGATTGACCGAGTCTTTTTTCTAATCCACTACGAAAAAGTCCGTCATTTACCTGTTGTTGAAAAAGGAAAAGTCGTTGGCATCGTCTCTGACAGAGACCTCTATAAAGCACTAGGCCCTAAAAGCAATTCCAACTCAATTGCGGCTGAAGGAAAAACTGAGTTACATGTACTGCCCAAAAAAGTCACTCATATCATGCACCGCGGCGTTATTACTGTACAAATGGATACTTACGCCTCAAAAGCAGCAGAATTAATGGCTGAAAATAGAATTGGCGCTTTGCCTGTCATTGACAAGCAAAACAAATTGGTGGGAATTTTATCAGCCACTGATATTTTGCGCGTTTTTGCAAAAATCGAACACGCCAATGAAAAGCGCGTCGAAAAAATAGCCGCAAACGCCAAGCACTAAAAATAACGCGCCCCCAAAAAAAGCCTCTTTTAAGAGGCTTTTTTATGAATGCCGCCTAATACTACCCTTTTGGGCGCATATGCGGAAACAACAATACATCACGAATAGATGGCGAATCGGTAAACAACATAACCAATCGATCAATCCCGATGCCTTCACCGGCAGTAGGCGGCATACCATGCTCTAAAGCAGCAATATAATCAGCATCATAATGCATTGCCTCATCATCACCTGCTTCTTTTTCTTGTACCTGTTGCAAGAAACGCTCAGCCTGATCTTCAGGATCATTTAACTCAGTAAAACCATTAGCAATTTCACGCCCCCCAACAAAAAACTCAAAGCGGTCGGTTACATGCGGATCATCATCATTGCGCCGCGCTAAAGGCGACACCTCGACAGGATAGGCCGTAATAAAAGTAGGCTGCAATAACTGCGTCTCAACCGTTTTTTCAAAAATTTCAATCTGCACTTTCCCCAAGCCATAACTCTCTTTGACTGGAATACCTAGATTTTCAGCAACTTGCACAGCAGACTCTCGATTATCAAGATCTACCGCCGTTAAATCAGGGTTAAAATGTAAAATGGAATCAAAAACGGTCATGCGCTGAAACGGCTTACCAAAGTCATACTCTTCCCCTTGGTACGTAACCACCGAATGACCAAGCAACTCTTCAGCAATCCCTTTTAACATAGCTTCAGTCAAATCCATTAATTCACCATACTCAGCATAAGCCTGATAGAATTCTATCATCGTAAACTCAGGATTATGACGCGATGATAAGCCCTCATTACGAAAGTTACGATTAATTTCAAAAACACGCTCAAAGCCTCCCACCACTAAGCGTTTTAAATAAAGCTCAGGCGCAATACGCAAATATAAGCCCATATCCAAAGCATTATGATGCGTTTCAAACGGCTTAGCGGTCGCCCCCCCTGGAATGGCTTGCATCATCGGTGTTTCCACCTCCAGAAACTGACGTTCGGTTAAAAATTGTCGTATGTAAGCAACAATTTTTGAGCGCATCAAAAAAGTTTCTCGTGAGGTATCACTCATAATCAAATCTAAATACCGTTGTCGATATTTAATTTCCTGATCCGCAATACCATGAAATTTTTCCGGCAAAGGTCGCAAAGCCTTAGTTAATAAACGTACATCATCAACCCGCACACTTAATTCACCGACTTTCGTTTTAAACAAGACACCTTCGGCACCGATAATGTCACCAATATCCCATTTTTTAAATTGCTCATTATAAAAACCATCTGCCAAGGTATCACGGGTAACATATAACTGAATTCTGCCCGACATATCTTGTATATGCGCAAAACTAGCCTTTCCCATGATTCTGCGCGTCATCATACGCCCTGCCAATTTGACGCGAATAGGCTCTGCATCCAGCTCTTCCTTGCTTTTTGCGCCATATTCGGCAATCAATTCACCGGCGACTGTATTGCGGCGAAAATCAGTTGGGAAAGCAACCCCGCCATTTTCACGTAACGCACTTAATTTAGTACGGCGTTGCGCTACTTGCTCTTGTTCATCGTGCTCTAATTCTGACATGTTTTACTGTAATATAATTCTTAAAAAATATAAAAAATAAGTTAATTTAAACCCGCCTAAATTTAGCGTTGTTATAAACCGCTTTTCAAACTGGCTTCAATAAACGGATCTAAATCACCATCTAATACCGCCTGGGTATTGCCTGTTTCCACATGGGTACGTAAATCTTTAATACGTGATTGATCTAGCACATAGGAACGAATCTGACTTCCCCAGCCTATATCAGACTTACTATCTTCAACCGCTTGCTGCGATTCTGAACGCTTACGCAATTCTAATTCGTAAAGTTTAGACTTTAACTGCTTCATCGCCGTGTCTTTGTTTTTATGCTGTGAACGATCATTTTGACACTGTGCAACCGTATTCGTCGGTAAATGCGTAATACGCACCGCCGACTCCGTTTTATTTACATGCTGCCCCCCTGCACCACTTGCACGATAAACATCAATACGCAAATCTGCGGGGTTAATATCAATATCAATATCGTCATCAATTTCCGGCGATACAAAGACTGACGCAAAAGAAGTATGCCGGCGATTGCCCGAATCAAAAGGGGACTTTCTGACTAAACGATGCACGCCCGTTTCCGTACGCAACCACCCGAAGGCATAATCACCCTCAAACTTAATCGTCGCACTTTTAATGCCGGCTACCTCACCTTGTGACTCTTCAATCAATTCCGTTTTAAATCCCTTACGCTCACCCCAACGCAAATACATACGCATAATCATTGCCGCCCAATCTTGCGCTTCAGTACCGCCAGAACCGGATTGAATATCTAAAAACGCATTATTGGCATCCATCTCACCGGAAAACATGCGACGAAACTCTAAATTAAGCACTTGTTTTTCAAAGATTTTCAAATCTTCAAGCACCGTTGCTACCGTTTCCTCATCTTGCTCCGCAACCGCCATCTCCAACAGCTCTGCTGCATCAGCAAGCCCTGCCGTTAAGTCAGTCAATGTATTCACCACGGCTTCTAATAAGCCTCTCTCCTTGCCTAAAGCCTGAGCTTGCGCTGGGTTGCTCCATATATCAGGGCTTTCTAATTCTCTCAAGACTTCCACTAAACGCTCATGCTTAGCATCGAAGTCAAAGATACCCCCTAAGCGCATCAGTACGACGCGTTAAATCAGTAATTTTATTGGTAATAGGATTAATTTCTTGCATTTTTCAAGCTATCAGTTCTGAAATTCCTCATTATATACTATATGGTACGCTTATTAGCCCATTAATAATTAGCATTGTTGTTTCGCCATCTTGTGCTAGAATAACCTCGAATGCGTTAATGTTAATCGAACAACGCGTTATATAACTAAAAACAATGAGGGTTACATGAAAATTTTAAAACCATTTTTACTATCTGTCTGCCTTGGTGCTTCTATGGGGACTTTTTCTACTGCGGCATTAGCTGAGTGTGAAGATGGCAGAACATGCTTTGAGCCAGATGTGGCAATTGATAACGTTGTTGAAAAAATCATGGAAGCAAGACATGCCATTGATAACGGTGCAGATAGCCAAGGCATTCTAAACCTTATCAAAGAAGCCATTAACTTAAACAAAGAAATTAATGCAAATGATATTGTTGACAGAAATCGTCAAAAAGCAGCTAAATATTTGAAATTAGCTAGAAAAGAAATTAAAAAATCAGCATTACAACCTGCTGAATCACATTTATTAGAAGCTGAAAACCGCTTTAAAGCACTACACGGCATGCTATAAAAGATTGATTTCTACACAGCAGAGTAGCCCTGCTACTCTGTTGTTCTTAATCCCAACGTGAATCACGCACCAGCACACGCCCCGCTGTAATTTTTACCTCTAAACTCGCAATATCTTCATAGGCAGGCGCACATAACACCTCACCTGTTTTAATACAAAAATGCGCACCATGCCTAGGGCAAATAATTTGATTATCCTCAATACTGCCGCTGGCAATTTCTGCACCATCATGCGTACACACATCCTCTAACGCATAAAATCCATCTTCCAGCTTAAAAACAGCTACCTCCACACCATCGACATCCACCAATACATGTTCACCCACGCTTAAAGCACTCTCTGCCACCACATCGACCCAATCAGACATCACATTCCTTCCATCTTTAATTTTTTACATACACATCATATCTGAGCAGTTTGCTCTTAAAACTCATACTCGGTTTTCCTCCTAAGGGTGGCGCATAGTCAGGGCTTTTCACCACGACTTTTTTAGCCGTTGCCTGCCATGCGACATCAAATAACAGTTCTCTATCAATATCATCACCCAGTAAATCACGCAAAATCAGCATTGATTTTTTCGGTAAAGCCGACTTTTTACGCTTTGGAGGAAACATAGGATCAATATAAATGCAATCAGGTGCAAATTGCAATTGCGGTAAAATATCAATCGCATTACCAGCCAATAACACCGGCACAGATAAAGACAACTGCATCACCCAATCTAGTTTGCTTAGCCGCAAAAAAGCATCCGTCAATAATTCCAGCATCACAGGCGAACGCTCGATACAACGCAAATCATAGCCCATACGAAACAAATGTAAACTATCTTGCGCCCAGCCTGTGGTTGCATCGACGACCGTCTTGGTTTTTCGTCCCACAGCCTGTGCTAGCGCGCCCTCTTTGGGTGCCGGCCATGAGCGTTGCTCGCCCTGTCTGGGCTGTATATCAACACTCAAGCCTCCTTTTTTAAGCAGCTCTTTATCCAATAACTTTAGGCAGCCTTCTCGCCAACTTAAAAAAAATAACTCTGGTGTCAATTTATCAACCGAGTGATACAGTGGCACGCCTAAACGCACCGCTAACGCCTGCGATAACTGCAAATCAGTTTGCTCACCATGCAAGACGGCCAGCTTTCCTCTATAAGACTGCATCAACTACCAGCACCTTATACTACTTATTCAGTCGAAATGGAGTCTTGCTCATTTTTTAAGGCTGCATCTAATGTATGCCAAGCTAAAGTGGCGCATTTAACCCGAGCAGGATATTCACGTACACCCGCCAAAACAGCTAATTTACCAATAGCCTCAAGATTAATCTCTTCTTCTTTGCCTGTGGTCATTTCATGAAACTGCGTAAACAGAGCCTCCGCTTCTGCCTCGGTCTTACCTTTAACAATTTCAGTCATCAAAGAAACCGATGCCGTTGAAATCGCACAGCCCGACCCTTGAAAGCTCGCATCAATAATCTTATCGCCATCCATTTTCAAAAACAGCGTTAGGCGGTCACCACATAAGGGGTTAAATCCTTCCACTTTACGATCGGCAGCTTCCATAACATGGAAATTACGAGGGTTTCTATTATGGTCAAATATGACCTCTTGATAGAGGTCGCGCAAATCATCAAACATATTATTCTCAATTTATTCTTAGAAAAAATTCTATCCGCCGACATAGTACAAAAACCTGCCAAAACCAGATAAGGGTGATATTTTAATGTTGCTGATTTAACCAAAAATTTCAATTAAATCTGCAATGCCCGCCATTAATATATCGACCTCTTCTTTAGTGTTATACATAGCAAAAGACGCACGCGCCGTTGCAGGTACCTCAAAAAAGTCCATCACCGGCATAGCACAATGATGCCCCGCACGAATCGCAATACCAAGACTATCCAACATCGTACCAATATCATGCGGATGAATTTTATCTAAAACAAATGATAAAATAGCTCCTTTTGCGCCGGCTTCACCAATAATTCTTAAACCTTGAATTTGTTTTGCTTTTTCTGTGGCATAATCCAATAGCTCTGCTTCATATGCGGCAATACGCTCCATCCCTATTGTATTAAGATAATCAATAGCCGCGCCTAAACCAACCACATCAGCAATATTAGGCGTACCTGCTTCAAATTTATACGGCAAGCTATTATATTCCGTTTCCTCAAAAGTCACTTTGCGAATCATATCGCCGCCACCTTGATAAGGCGGCATCGCCTCTAATAAAGCCTGTTTACCGTATAACACGCCAATACCGGAAGGCGCGTAGAGTTTATGTCCTGAAAACACATAAAAATCACAACCTAAAGCCTGTACATCGACCGACATATGCGGAATCGCTTGCGCACCATCCAATAAAACAGGTATTTTCTTAGCTTTCGCCGCCGCAATTATTTTTTCGACAGGATTCACTGTACCCAATGCATTGGACATATGTACAACCGATACTAACTTAGTTTTATCTGTCAGTAAGTTCTCAAATTCTGCATAAATCAACTCACCTTGCAAATTAATCGGTGCTACTTTTAACACTGCTCCCGTTTGCTCACATAACATCTGCCACGGCACAATATTAGAGTGATGCTCCATCGCAGTAATCAAAATTTCATCGCCTGCTTTAATATTTTCCTTCGCAAAGGTCTGTGCTATTAAGTTAATTGCCTCGGTTGCCCCACGCACAAAAATAATTTCTTTGGTGCTTTGCGCATTAATAAATTGCTGTACTTTTTCACGCGCACCTTCATAGCGATCCGTTGCTTTCACGCTTAAAGTATGCACGCCACGATGCACATTTGCATACTCATGACTGTACAAGTGCACAATACTATCAATCACTTGCTGTGGTTTTTGGCAACTAGCCGCATTATCCAAATAAACTAACGGCTTATTACGAATTTTCTCTTGTAAAATAGGAAAATCAGCGCGAATTTTTTCAACGGGAAAATCTGTCATATTGTTTTATAAAATATATCTAAAATTATAGCCAATCTTGCTGAATGCCAGCTTGTGGGAATCTAAGCAAAAGCTGCTGCAACACCTTATCATGCAAGTTTTTTAATTTCACTTTATCAACCATTTCATTTGCAAAAGCAAAGGTCAGCATATTTCTTGCACTGTCTGTATCCATACAACGTGATTGCAAATAAAAAATGGATTTTTCATCCAACTGCCCCACAGTCACTCCATGCGCACACTTAACATCATCAGCGTAAATTTCTAATTGCGGCTTCGTATCCACTTCAGCATCAGCCGAAAGCAACAAATTGCGGTTATGCATATCAGAATCTGTTTTTTGTGCCTGCTCTGCAACCCATACGCGCCCTTGAAACACCGCACGAGCACGCTGGTCTAAAACATTCTTATACAATTCACGGCTACTCGCATACGGCTGTAAATGGTTAATACGAGTATGATTATCAATATGTTGTCGTTTACTGCCCACACACAAACCATTTAAATCACACTCTGCCGCCATTTCAAGGTCTGTATGCACATCGCTACGCGCCAATAAAGCCCCAAAAGCAAAATTATGATGTTGAAAATGACTATCACGTGCCTGTTTAACGTAAGTCCCCCCAAAATGATAGGCTTTCTCACCCTCCATTTGCACTTTATACAGTGTTAAATTTGCATTTTGACCAACAAAAACTTCCGTAACACTCGCCGAACAATACGAATCATGACAACCGACAAAGGTTTCAACCACCGTTGCCTGTGCTGAGCTTTCCAAAGCCATAATATGGCGCGTATTTGCCATGAAACCTGCTTGTGTCGCAACATGTAAAATTTGCACAGGCTTAGCCAATACCTGATTAGCCGGCACATGCATAAACACACCATCGCTAAACCAAGCATTATTAAATGCAACAAAACCATTTTCCGTATCCGACACAGCTTGTGCAAAATACGCCTCTAAACTATCACTGTGTTGCTCTAGCGCAGCTGCCATATCCACCACCACAACGCCATCAGGCAAACCCTCCAGCCTAGAAAGTTGAGTAGAAAAATGCCCATCAACCAGCACAATAGCCCATACACCGTCCAACAACTGCGCTTGCACCTCAGCCAATATCTCAGCATTCACTTCGGTACGATCCGCGGCAGGGACAAATAATTTTTTCTCTATGGCTGCAACATTGGTATAACGCCACTCTTCATCTCTTAATGAAGGGAAGCCGCTGTCGGCAAATTGCTGTGCAGCATTCGCTCTTAAAGCCTGCAACCAAGCAAGCGACTGCCCAGGCAAATTCTCTTTCATACCGGCATAAGCTGCCGAATATTGACTTGTTTTTAATTCTGCACTCATTAGGCTGCCTGCTCTTCAAGCCATTGATAACCTTTTGCTTCCAATTCCAAAGCAAGTTCAGCTCCCCCTGTTTTCACAATCTGCCCATCAGCCAACACATGGACAATATCAGGTGTCACATAATCCAATAAACGCTGATAATGCGTAATCATCAAAAAAGCACGCTCAGGGTCACGCAAAGAATTCAGCCCGGATGCCACCACTTTTAAGGCATCAATATCCAAGCCCGAATCTGTTTCATCTAAAATACAGAGACTAGGCTCTAAAATCGCGGCTTGCAAAATCTCATTCCGTTTTTTCTCGCCGCCCGAAAAACCTTCCTTTACCGAACGATAAAGAAACTTATCATCCATTTCCAATAACTTCACTTTATCTTTGACTAATGCCAAAAAATCCATCGCATCCACTTCAGGCAAATCATTATGTTTACGCATCGCATTCAAAGCGGCTTTTAATAAATAAATATTACTCACACCAGGAATCTCAACAGGATACTGAAATGCCAAAAAGACACCTTCACGTGCCCGCATCTCCGGCTCCATCGCCAATAAGTCCTTGCCCTGATAAATCGCTGACCCAGCCGTCACCGTATAACCTGCTTTACCTGATAAAACATGCGATAAGGTACTTTTACCTGCCCCATTTGGCCCCATAATGGCATGCACTTCACCCGCATTAATTTGCAAGTTAAGACCTTTAAGAATAGGCTTATCGCCTACACTGACATGAAGATTTTCTATGCTAAGCATCTGTTTTATTACCTAATTTTAATTTTTAATCGTTGAATTGCCTAGGAACAAAAGAAAAAATATTCTCTTTAGTCCTGAAATAACCGAATTAACCCACCGAGCCTTCTAAACTAATCCCTAACAAGGCTTGTGCCTCTACTGCAAATTCCATCGGCAGTTCTTTAAAAACCGTTTTACAAAAACCGTTTACAATCATAGACACCGCATCTTCTGCTGATAAGCCACGCTGTTGGCAGAAAAACAATTGATCTTCACTGATTTTAGACGTTGTTGCTTCATGTTCAACTTGTGCTGAAGGTTGCTTGACTTCCACATAAGGAAACGTATGTGCGCCACATTTATCTCCTACCAACAAAGAATCACACTGCGTATAATTACGTGCATTTTCAGCACTTTTCGCAACTTTTACCAAACCACGATATGTATTTTGCGAACGTCCTGCTGAAATACCTTTGGCAATAATGGTACTACGCGTATTTTTACCAATATGAATCATTTTGGTACCGGTATCCGCTTGCTGATAATTATTAGTCAGCGCAACCGAATAAAATTCCCCAACTGAATGATCACCGAGCAAAACACAGCTGGGATATTTCCAAGTAATGGCTGATCCCGTTTCGACTTGTGTCCATGAGACTTTAGAGTTTGCACCACGACATTCTGCACGTTTGGTAACAAAATTATAAATACCACCTACCCCGTTTTCGTCCCCCGGATACCAGTTTTGTACTGTCGAGTATTTAATCTCAGCATTATCTAATGCAACCAATTCCACAACTGCCGCGTGTAACTGATTCTCATCACGCATCGGTGCCGTACAGCCCTCTAAATAACTCACATGACTATCTGCATCGGCAATAATCAAAGTACGCTCAAACTGCCCGGTATTCGCTGCATTGATACGAAAATAAGTCGATAACTCCATAGGACAACGCACCCCCTTAGGAATATAAACAAATGAACCATCAGTAAAAACGGCCGCATTCAGTGCCGCAAAAAAGTTATCTGTTTCAGGTACAACCGTACCTAAATACTGCCTTACCAATTCAGGGTATTCTTGCAAGGCTTCGGAAATAGGGCAAAAAATAACCCCTGCATCTTTTAACTTTCCCTTAAAAGTCGTTGCCACGGATACACTATCAAATACCGCATCAACAGCCACACCCGCTAAGCGTTCCTGCTCATCTAATGGAATACCCAGCTTTTTATAAGTATCCAATAATACAGGGTCAACTTCATCTAAACTTTGCGGTTTATCTGCATCTTTTTTAGGTGCCGAATAATAGCTAATAGCCTGATAATCAATCGGTTCTATATTAAGTTGCGCCCAATTTGGCTCGGGCATCGTCTGCCAATGCCGAAATGCTTTTAGGCGATATTCCAACATAAAAGCAGGCTCACCCTTAATGGCAGAGAGCTTGGCAATCACCTCTTCATCCAAACCGGGCGGAAACGTATCGACCTCTAATTCAGTCACAAATCCGTCTTTGTATTCTTGACCGATTAGGTTTTCAATTTCTTGTGCACTTGCTGACATAATGACTCTTAAATATAAATAAGGATTAACGATATAAACTGGCCACCGGCACAGTAATTTCTTGAGGAGCGGCAACGGGCAACATCATATCCGCCAAAGTCACTGACTCTAATGCCTGCTGTACGGTTTGATTAACTAATCGCCAGTTATTGCCTATTTGACAACCTGCAACCTGTTCGCAACTATGTTCCAAATGACTGCACTCAGTGAGGGATATAGGGCCTTCTACGGCCGTAATAACACTGGCAACCGTTATCTTTTCAGGTGCTTGCAACAAAGCATACCCGCCTTTTGCCCCACGAGTAGAACTAAGCACTTGCGCCTTAACCAAAAGCTTCAAAATTTTACTCACCGTAGGCTTAGCAATGCCGGTCGCATTAGCAATCTCTAAAGTCGCATGGACTTGCCATTGACTTTTCGCCATAAAACTTAATATCACAGTAGCGTAATCGGTTAATTTTCCCAAACGTAACATGTCCACTCCTTTTATTAGGGACTATTTTAGTCCTATTTAATTCCATAGTAAATAGCTTGGTTATTATTTTTTTACTTGTTATAAAATCTCGATCAGAGGGCAAGGCTTATGCACACCATATCCTTGCGCATAGTCAACCCGCATGGTCTTTAAAATATTTAAAATCTGCATATCCTCTACATATTCAGCAATCGTCTGTAACTCCATAACATGGCCGATTTTATTGATGGCTTCTACAAAAGCGCGATCCACCGAATCAGAACCAATATCCTTGACAAATTGCCCATCTATTTTTAAATAATCAATCGGTAATGCCTTTAAATAAGCAAAAGAGGATAATCCACTACCAAAATCATCCAAAGCCACTTTACAACCAATATTTTGAATATGGGTTAAAAACTGGGTTGCCTGTGTTAAATTGGCAATAGCTGCCGTTTCAGTAATTTCAAAACAGATTGTTTGTGGCAACACGGGAGAATTTGTAAATAAATCAATAACATCCGACAACAAACTTTCATCCGTTAATGTTGCTCCAGATAAATTAATTGAAAAAATAGCACCTTCCAATGAGGACTCCTCGCTAATATGCCGAGCCAACATAGCAAATGTATTCTGAATAACCCAACGATCCAAATTGACTATCAGACCAAAACGCTCAGCGGCAGGCAAAAAAGCACCAGGCGGAATCACCTGTCCATTATCACCACGCATGCGCACCAATATTTCATAGTGTTCACTTGCTTGCTCACTCGCAATATCCTGAATGCGTTGCGCATACAAAACAAACAAATCATCATCCAGA
>JALSIU010000178.1 GCA_026989715.1 Methylomonas sp. | reverse complement strand
GCTTGACCCAAGATAACCTCGATCAAATCGAGTGGCTACCCCCAAGTTGCGCTTATCGCCGAGTGATGGAAGGTCGCGGTTTAGCTGATTGGCATCACCTGGTTTCTGGGAGCAAACAAACCATTCATGATGCTGGGCACTCGGTGCTGGGAAAAGTGGTTTTTGAGAAACAGGTTAATAGCAATGACGATGATAACTACCCCTATGAAGAGCATATCGTTGATTGGCCTTTATTTGATGAATAGTGCAGTCAATTTAGAGTAGAATTGCGGTTCTAATATAATTTGGATAAGTGTTTTAAATGAAAAAATTATTAATATCGTTGCTCGTTGTTTCCAGTTTATTTGTATTATTATGGATGAGCGGAGAGAGTATTATGAAACCTTCCGCAGCTGTTGCTAAAAATGACAAGTTAACCCGAATTTATAGTGTAGAAGCAGATTTTGCTGATGCTAAGCAAGACTTGCTTGATGCTATTGCTGATAAAGGCTTAGTGCTTAGCTATACTGCTTATGCCAAAGCAATGTTTGACCGAACTGCCAATATTGCGGGTGGGAAAAAACCTGTTTATGATAATGCAGAAATAGTGTTGTTCTGTAAGGCTGATTTGTCTCATGACTTAGTCCAAGCAGCCCCGCATAATTTAATCCTTTGTCCCTATGCAATTGCTATTTATGTGTTGCATAAAGAGCCAAAGCGCGTTTATCTGAGCTTTAGGGAGCAAGATAAATCTCAGCCAGTTACTAAGCCGATTACGGAATTATTACAACAAATCATTGATGATGTTATCTAAGGAAAGCCTCTGAACAAGTCAGCCCTTTCAGGCTGTGAGATTATGTATTCAGATGTTAATTTAGGCTTTTTTTCTTGTGCTGATGCTAAAAATAATTAAACAATGGATCACACCATTATTATTTACCAATCATTTGCCTTGGCTAAATCCCAATCTTTCAACCATCGCTTAGGTATTTCAGTGCCCAGCAAGCAGCCTTCATCTAAAACTTCGTAAATCTCAGCATAGCTCATAACCTCGACTTGGTTCACGCGTCTTTGTATGTGGTGCGGTTTAATATCAGCGGTTGACCTTAAACCAGCGACAGCCAATAAGTTCACTAAGTGATGAATCATTGCTTTATGGTAATGTGCTACACGCTCACCTTTATCGCTAACATCGAGCGCTTGATAGCGTGCTGGGTTTTGGGTTGCGATACCTGTTGGGCATGCATCGGTGTTGCAGTGGCGCGCCTGAATACAACCCAAAGCAAACATCATTCCTCTGGAAGAGTTAATGGTATCTGCACCTAGCGCAATGATTCTTACCATGTGAAAAGCAGAGATTATTTTACCTGCGGCCACAATACGGATTTTATCACGAAGACCTACACCAATGAGCGCATTGTTCACAAAAGTTATTGCATCACGCAATGGCATACCGACAGAATTAGTAAGCTCAATCGGTGATGCACCCGTACCTCCCTCGCCGCCATCAATGGTTATAAAATCTGGGGTAATACCTGTTTCAAGCATTGCTTTACAGATGGAGAGAAACTCTGGTTTATGCCCAATGCACAATTTAAAACCGGTGGGTTTTCCGCCAGAAAGTTCACGTAGCTTTAGCGTAAACTCCAACAAACCTTGCGGGGTTGAGAATGCAGAGTGTGCAGGCGGAGAGATAACATCTTCACCCAATTTCACATGACGAATATCAACGATTTCCTGTGTGACTTTGGCGGCTGGTAGAATCCCACCATGACCTGGCTTTGCACCTTGCGAGAGCTTTACCTCGATCATTTTAACTTGCGGGCGGGTTGCAATATCTACAAATTCTTTCTCACAGAAATTCCCCTCATCCGTTCTACAGCCAAAATACCCTGTGCCAATTTGCCAAATTAAATCGCCGCCATGCTTCGTATGATAAGGACTAACGCCGCCTTCGCCCGTATTGTGTGCAAAACCACCTGCTTTAGCGCCTTTGTTAAGTGCCATGATTGCAGTTTTGCTTAATGCACCGTAACTCATTGCAGAAATATTTAAGGGGGATGCGGCATAAGGCTGACTGCAATGTAAGTCACCAAAAATAATGCGCGGATCTTTTTCCAAGCCTTTACAGGGGGCGAGTGAATGATTAATCCATTCATAACCAGTGCGATACACATCAAACACCGTGCCAAAAGGTCGCGTATCCCTTGCCCCTTTTGCACGTTGGTAAACCAAGTTTCGAAACTCACGGCTAATGGGTTTACCGTTGGTATCCGTTTCAATAAAATATTGTTGGATTTCTGGACGTACTGACTCTAAGAAATAGCGAAAATGCCCAATAACAGGATACAAGCGCAATAAGGTTTTTTTGCGTTGCGTAATATCCCAAAAACCCAACAGAGTGACAGGCAATATGATTAACAAGCCCCATAAAAATGGATACCAAAAAATTGACAACACAATAAGAACAACAGGAGTCGCTATAGATAAAAAGATAAAGCCTTGTTTTACGGTCATGAGTAAGCCTTTGAAGTAGTCTCAACCTAGACTGTAGTACGTTTAAACAGGAGTTTCGATCTTTTATTGCAGGCTATCTTAGGGTGTCACTTAAAATAAATCCTATGCGCATGTACAGTTCGTTTATTTTTCGGTGGTAGTTGCCGGTAGTCAAAGGTATAGATAGCATCTAGGTATTGGCTCGGTTGGTTTGGCGTAGGAAATGCCACCCCTTCGAATTCCAAGGTAGTGAGTGGGAAGACATCGGCTTTATCAAACCAAGCAGCTACATCTGGCATTTCTCCACCGTAGATGATTTTTGTATTATCTTTCTGCCAGCCTTGATGTTTTTGTTTTAATGATGCGACTAACTCAGATCTTTTAACAGGATCATCCC
>JALSIU010000177.1 GCA_026989715.1 Methylomonas sp. | reverse complement strand
GCTAACGCCTATGTTGCGCCACTTAGATAACGCGCGTGATCAACATATCGCTATATTAAAGCAGTGTGCCAAGTGGATTGATGCAGATAAATTGCAGATACATGTTGCTCAAACTCTGCCATTCAATGCAGCTCAGCAAGCGCATAGGCTAATTGAGCAAGGACACTCTACCGGCAAGCTGGTTTTAGAAATATAGTCTTTTCATTTTTTGCACGCATACCTTTCTGGTAAAGGTATGCGTGATAATACTCTAAAATACATTTTATTGGCTTATCACGTACCAATGACGGCCACCCTAGGGCGTAATTGTAATGAAACCAATATAACAGCACTTCATCTTACTGACATATTTGCCAATTACACTATGGACTCACTGTAAAAGGCTGTCTATTATGATTGATGCTGAAAAAATACTGCGTGAAACGTACCCCGATCTGAAAATCGGTAAAAAAAATAAGTTAATGCTGAAGGCATTAAAAACCTTGTTACATGAAGATGATTTTAATGAGGTGATTGCAAAAAATCAGCACCTGCATGGTTTTGCTTTTTTAGATAAATTCTTTAAATATTTTAAATTTAGTTATCAAGTCAGCCCCGATTCTTATCATAATATTCCTTCTGAAGGACGGCTGGTTATTATTGCTAATCACCCTATCGGTACTTTAGACGGCTTGGCTTTGGTCAAGTTGGTGCGTTCAGTGCGTCCTGATGTGCGTATTGTGGCTAATCAGGTATTATCTTATATTGAACCGTTAAAATCCGTATTTTTAACAGTCGATGTCTTATCAAAAAAATCCAACAAGCGTGCTTATAAAGCCATGTTGCAGGCTTTGGAAAAGGAAGAGGCCGTCATTTTATTTCCTGCCGGCGAGGTCTCTCGCATTACGCCTAAAGGAGTTTATGATGGTAAGTGGCAAAGTGGCTTTCTAAAACTAGCTAAAAAATCAAAATCTCCGATACTCCCCATTCATATTAAAGCCTCAAATTCTGCTTTATTTTATGCCCTCTCAACGCTTTACAAGCCAATGGGGACAATGTTTTTAGTACAGGAAATGTTTAATAAAAAAGGCAAGGAGCTTAAATTTCAAGTAGGCCGTCCTATTCCTTATAAAGCCTTTGCAGAAACTGAGGAAGATAATAAAGCACTGTGCCAGCGTTTTCGCAAGCATGTGTTTAACCTTGCTAAGAAGGGGAAAAAACCATTATTTGACACCATGGAAACAGTGGCGCACCCGGTGAATAGTAAGGCACTGAAAAAAGCATTGGCACGTTCTCGCTTATTAGGTGAAACCAAAGATGGCAAAAAGATTTTTCTTTATCAATATCATGGTGATTGCCCTGTGATGCTCGAAATTGCACGTTTGCGCGAGCTGACGTTTAGAACCGTCGAAGAAGGGACGGGGGAGGTGGAAGATATTGATAAATATGATATTTATTATTCCCATTTGGTTTTATGGGATGAGCATGATTTAGAAATTGTCGGCTCTTATCGTATCGGTAATGGTCGTCATATCATGGAAACGATGGGCGTGACAGGGTTTTATACACATACTTTATTTGATTTATCGACTGAGTTTCAGCAGTATTTACCGCATAGCATTGAACTGGGGCGCAGTTTTGTGCAGCCACGTTATTGGGGGCAACGCAGTTTAGATTATCTATGGTATGGCATTGGTGCTTATTTAAGAGAAAACCCTGAGATTAAATATCTATTTGGTCCTGTGAGCTTAAGTAATGCCTATCCTCAGCTAGCAAAAGAGGTGCTGATTAGTTTTTATAAGCAGCAATTCGGCTCCGATTTGCCATTAGCAAAGGCGAGGACGCCTTTTATTATTTCTGAATCTGCACAAGATTTTGCGCAAGCTGAATTCACTGGTGACTACAAAACAAGCTTTAAAGTTTTGAATAGTGAGCTGAAGAAGTTGGGAGTGAGAGTGCCGACTTTGTATAAACAATATGTTGAATTATGTACGGCTAAAGGTTGTCATTTTATTGATTTTAATATCGACCCTGATTTTAATAATTGCATTGATAGCTTGGTGATGATCGAGTTGGAAAATATTACTGAAAAGAAACGGCGACGTTATATTGAGAACGCGCTAGTTGCTTAAGCTAAGTTTTCATAAACTGGGCTTATTGTAAGCCTATTCATTTACTGCTGATACTGTATAGACTTAGGGAAATCCATAGTTTGAGTCAGATAAGCGGTGTTAATTTCTGTCTTATAATATTGCAAGAGTTTGATTATGAATAAACGCTATCGAACCATCTGGATTTCTGATTTGCATCTAGGGTCTACTCAATGCCAAGTTGACGTTTTACTGGATTTTTTAAAGTATAACGACAGTGAAATGCTGTATTTAGTAGGAGATATTATTGATTTCTGGTCACTGTCTAAAAAAATGTACTGGCCGACAGAACATAATACAGTGATTCAAAAAATATTGCGTAAGGCACGGCGTGGCACTCAAGTGGTTTATGTGCCCGGTAATCATGATGAGAATGTTAGGGAATACGATAAGTATGTTTTTGGTGAGATTACGGTTAAAAAATCAGATATACATACTTCAGCGACCGGACAAAAATTTTTGGTGGTGCATGGTGATGAATATGACCCTATTGCTCAATCGCACAGGTGGATTGCTAAAATAGGTAGTGATGGTTACGATTTACTTATCTGGCTGAATCGAAAATGGCGTACCATCAGAAACTTTTTAGGCATACAATCAAATTTTTCGTTGGCAGCGTATGTGAAGTTTAAAGTGAAAAATGCGGTGCAATTTATTGCAGACTATGAAGAGAGCATTGTTAATACTTTAAAAGCAAAAAACCTAGATGGTGTTATTTGCGGGCATATACATCATGCAGAAATTAAGGATATTGGGGGCT
>JALSIU010000176.1 GCA_026989715.1 Methylomonas sp. | reverse complement strand
CATTGTGATGCGCATTATCAGGGGGATATTTATGTGTATAAATTTTCTAAAGAGATTCAAGTGGAAGGCCCCGGACAAATTAGTGCTTTAATGAATCAAAACACGGATATTTCTGCACAATTTACCCTGTGGAATCAGCATGGATCTAAAGTGATTCGCGGGCGAATGATTATTGTACCGATAGAGCATTCTTTGCTTTATATTCAACCTTTATATTTAGAGGCCGATTCAGAGCAAGGCTTCCCGAGTTTGACTAAAGTATTGGTTGCTATGAATCGTGAAACGGCCATGGCGGATTCACTAACGGAGGCCTTTGCTAAGTTACAGCAAAAGTTGCAACAAAGTGAAGAATAAATAAGCTCTACTCTATTGACTACCAAGATTTAACCCAGTCACCGACTTTTATGCCTAGCATGTGGGGTGGGGCTTCTAGCTGACCCACTGCAAATAAGGGGGTGACTTCGGTAATGGTTAATACGCCGGTGGGTTTTTTATGGTGTCCCAGTACTTCTTGTTCGCTGTCTAGTTTGTGCAGTGTGCCTAAATTGCTATAGACAACCAGTTGGTCGCCGATATTGATGCGCTCTTGCGCCCCGGCATCAATAAAGACTTGATTGTCTTTTATATCTAATATGCGAGTGTAAAAAGGGTAGCAATTTAATGATTTTTGAATGTCATAGCTGGCCATATTGATTATCTTGGTAATTTTATTGCCCGTATCGGTGTCACGAAACTGTCGGCTACCGACCATGACCTGTTCCGGAATCAATATATTGCCTGATGCTTGGTCTTTATAGCGGTGCTGGAAGAGCAAAGCACCGCTGTAGCCATCATGGACATAAACATCAATAGTGATGCTGCGATCGAGAAAGTAATAGCGATTGAATGACTGTAACCACGCTATTGCTCCGGAGCCACGATTATATTGCGCACTGGAGGATTCTAAGTCTCTTATCACCCCTGAAAGGATAAATTGCACATGCTTTTTTTTAGCCAAAGTCATATTGTTGGCTATATCATAAGGATGCCTGTCCAGCATTTGTGGGGCTAAGTTAGGGTCAGCATATAAGGACACCCGGGTTTGATTCGACCCTAAATAGGCACCTGATTCCGTTAATATATTGGCAATTTCTCTAGGGATGCCTGGGGTTAAATCTTCTGTTTCCAGCATGCTTACATGGCTGGGGTTTACCATAGGAAATGCTGTGGCCGCAATGCGTTTACGGTATTGTGGGGTGCACATTTCGCCGGATGTTAAATGCACGATGGCACGGACATGATAAATGCCGGCTTCCACCCATTCGTCAATGACTTGGGTGTTATTAATAAGGGCAGTGGTTCTCAAAGTGACGGCATCGAGAAGGATGCTATTTTGCCGAATAACGGTGTGGCTGGAGATTTGGCTGTTATTTTGTAAGGAGGCTTGGCGAATGGCATCGCGAATGGCCATCTTTCTAGCGAGTAACTTCGTGCCATTTTTAATCGCCGCTTGACCTTCAACGGTGATGACTTGTTCAGAAGGTGTATTGTCTATTTTTTGAGAGCCTGAGCTACAAGCTGTTATCAATAAAAATAGACTCGTAATGATTAGGTGCAATTTTAAGTTAGGCATTAAGTGCGCCTCTTGACTGAATGGGGAGAGAAAGCATTTTACTGTATTTGCAGTCCTTGCAGAATAAATAGATTTTTTGTGTTGACGGAACTATTTATCCTGCACACCTAAATATGTTCGGGGCGATTACTTTGAGTAAAAATTAAGGTGCCGTTGCGCCTTCTCCTTCATGCACGACACGTCCATAGGGTGATGAATAAGGGTAGAAGTTACCATAATATCCAGCCTCTAATACGGGGTCACCAACGGTGTATCCCCAGCTAATAGGAGCGGGATAATCATCATGATAGTAATGATGGGAGTGGCTGCCACGTATAAAAATGCCGGTTTCGCAAGCACTGAGGGATGTGAATAGCAGGGTTATGATGAATGCTCTAAGTATGGAAGTCATGTGTCGTGTCCTTTTTATAATTCTTTGTTGTAGAATCCTGATATATCAGGATATTTATAGCAATCAATAGAATTGCAGGTATAGCCATAGGCTTGAGAAACGCTAATTTCTGCAATGTCTCTTGAGCTGTAGTGGCCGCGACGATATCTTGAGCCTACGCCATTAAGGCATTGGCTATGAATGGCGGCTGTACCGCTTAGGCAGGTAAAGAATTTAGGCGTTAGGGTTATTTCTAGCACGGTTTCATAGGTATTGGTATTGATGGAGGTAATGCTTTTAACCCTGGCGCCTTTTATAAAGGCATCAATATAAGTTCTATAGCTATCATTTGTCACTACCATATCTGAAACGGTGGTATGACCATGAATACGTACACCATAAATTTGCTCGGCCAGGTTGCGGTAAGCATCCATTTTTGAGGCACGCATGCTCATTAAGCGGCGTTGTTCGGGTGAATAGTTACCGAATAGGTCAGACGTACCATAACCCATTGCGGTGAGTATTTTAATGGGAGGCACTTCGATTTTTGCAACGTGCTTTGGGGCGCAAGCGATGAGGCTGGCAATCATGAGAAAAAAGAGGCTGAATCGTTTTATATTGTTAGTGTTCATTGCCATTACTCCGTAATTTGGTTTATGTATTGGGTATCGGCCATGCCAGTTATTTCTTGAGAGCAGACAGTGAGAATTTCTGTGCACTTCAGCACATTTTAGGTAATAGAGACTCAGTCTTTAGTCAATAATCATAAAGTCAGTAAAATATTGTATTGGCAGTGTCGTGATGCTGACTTCTGTTACTTTAGCCATTAAAGGCCCTTGATGACACCATTTTATAAAGGCCTCCATCGCTATGGCATCAGCGGTTGCGATAATTTCAACCTGGCCTGTGGGCAGGTTTTTGACGGTGCCGG
>JALSIU010000175.1 GCA_026989715.1 Methylomonas sp. | reverse complement strand
AAGTGGTGATAATCGAGCTAGAGAAGCGGCTGAAAAAGCAATTGCTTGCCCACTATTGGATGATATTGATTTACAAGGTGCGCGTGGTATTTTAGTGAATATTTCAGCGGCAGAAATGGGTATTTCCGAATTTGATGAAGTCGGTAATATTGTCTATGCTTTTGCTTCCGATGATGCAGTCGTAAAAATAGGCATGGCTAAAGACGAATCATTAGGCGATGAAATTAAAGTGACGGTGGTGGCAACCGGCATGGGGGGAGGCAACAACAAAGCAACCGTTAAACCAGTCAAATTAGTACACGCCGCTGTGAGTGGTAATGACTATGCCAGCTTGGATGAACCTGCCATTGGACGTAAAAATGCAGCAGAAGGGCGAGAAACGCGTTTTGGCGTACAGCCTAAAAATAATGGTGATATGGAAGATTTGGATATTCCTGCTTTTTTGCGACGCCAAGCTGACTAGCTTAAGGCGTGATTGAGAGCTGATAGTTTGGCTCTCAGTCTTCAGTATATTGATGTGGCTATTTTGATTTAGCACGATATAAGGCTCGCAACTGTTTTAATATAAACTTTGCGAGCCTTTTTTATGTCGTGCTAATTTAGCTACTTGTTTGCTCTTAAAGCTTATAAAGTACGCTATTTGCCCCATCTCTTGGGTCATGTTTCTTTTTAGCGTTTTGGGCTCTACGCTCGTCGGTATATTTTTGTATCATATCTTCCCAAGTCGCGTATTGTTGATATTCGGTAAAACCCTCTGCCTTACGGGCTTCAAAAACCTCTTTACCAACGGCAATTAATTCATCAGGTGTTTTGCCATCAACAATATCTAAAAACTCACTGTTTTTTCTATATTTGGTGCGTATTGCCCAGAAAGAAAGCTCAAAAGGAATGCGTTTTTGTTGTGGCAAACGGTCTTTAATCATACTGACCGATTTTAGAGCTGTTTTGTAGCTGCGCCCATTGATGGCACTGCCTTTACTACAACCTGTAGAAAATAAAATGGTAAATGTAATGAAAAAAATGGAAAGAAGTCGCATGTAAAGAATCCTCGTTGTGTGTCTTTAATATTTTAATTATTGGTGTGTCTATGCCTATCCATGTATCATATATTTTAGATGGATTAAACAGAGTAAATTACTAAGTTATTATATACATAAGCTAATATCAATGCTGGAATTTATTACAACCTTAAAACAGCGTTATCTCAGTATACAATCAGGAATCAATCAACAGAGTTCTCAATGGGCAAGCTATCAGGCTTGTATTGAGCAATTAACACTGATTGAATCTTTTTTGCATAAGGGCGCGTTAATCGAGCAAAGAGAGCATCCGTTGCATCTTGCGGTGATAGGGCCAACCCAATCAGGGAAAAGCACTCTAACTAATTTATTGCTTAATCAGGAGGCAGCAGGTGTTAGTCCCTTAGCCGGCTTTACGGTACATCCCCAAGGGTTTGCTGTTAATTTGCAGGATGATGCATTTATAGGCATTACTGAGCACTTTGCAGGGCTACAAGAAGTTCCGCAATTTGCATTGAATCATGAAGAATACGACTGCTATTCGGTTAGTTCAGTCTCGGCTGAAGGGTTGCCTGCTTGTGTTGTTTGGGATACGCCTGATTTTGATTCGATTGATGCCTATAGCTATAAAAAGGGAGTATTAAAGACCTTGGCGTTAGCGGATGTTTTATTGTTAGTGGTGAGTAAAGAAAAATACGCCGATCAATCGGTGTGGGAGATAATGGCCTTATTAGAGCCTTTGCAACAACCTGTGCTGGTCGTCATTAATAAATTAGCACCAGATTCTGAACGCTTGATAATAGAATCCTTTAACGAACATTGGCAACAAGTGCGTCATGACAATTCCCCAGCCGTATTACCCATACTTTATAGCAAAGGTGGTAATTTAGCAGATGCACAAGCTGAGCTGCATAATTTGATATTGACCGGATTTAAAGCAGTCAAGCGTAAAAAACATCAAGACGTTGCCTATCAATATATTAAGCATTATTGGCAAACTTGGCTATTACCCATCACTTTGGAGCAAGAAGCACAAAAGCAGTGGCAACATATTATTGATAATGCTATTGCGGAAGCGGTTATTGTCTATCAGCGTGATTATCTTGAACATCCAAATCATTATGATACTTTTCAAAATGCCCTCGCTAAACTACTAACCTTACTAGAAATTCCTGGTTTAGCATCGGTGATGGCACAGAGCCGCAAAATTTTATCTTGGCCTTTGCGCAAGGTGTTTTCTATTGGCCGCCAGGCGGTCAAAAAGCAGAGCTTAGCAACGCAAGAAACGATCATTTTACAGCAAATATCAGAGCATATATTACTGCAACTCGGTGACCAAATTTTAGAACAGCTAGAATTAGCACAAGACAATCAAACATGGTGGAAAGCACTGAACCGTCAGTTACGTCAAGATAAGCTAAATATCTTACAAGGGTTTGCACAGAGTACTTTGGTATATCATGAGGATTTTAAATATGAAATTGACAAGACGGCACAAGGTTTATATACCAAGCTGGAAGAGCACCCAACCATTTTAAATGGTTTACGGCTTACACGGGTCAGTGCTGATGCGGCGGTTTTGGCTTTGGCAGTACAAGCCGGCGGCATTGGCTTACATGATTTAATACTTGCACCCGCAATGTTATCGGTGACCTCTTATTTAGCAGAAAGTGCTGTGGGCGGTTATTTTTCCAGAGCGGAGAAAGAGCTTAAACAGCAGCAATTGCAGGTCGTTAAACACGTACTATTGCATAACAACTTACAACAGGTATTGGCCAATCTACCCGAAAAAATGGCTCAAGATACTCACTTTAATATATCGGCTGAGCAAATTGCTACAGCAGAGGCGCAATTAAAAGCAAAACCACATGGCTTACGAATATTCTGAATTAGTTGCACAGGCTA
>JALSIU010000174.1 GCA_026989715.1 Methylomonas sp. | reverse complement strand
ACGCTCATGATAAGGAATTTCATGCTGTTGTACCAAAGCCAAAAAATCCCACTGAGTATATCGACTTAAAGCTGATTTACAAAAATGTGCATTTTGTGAGATGAAATTCTCTGCCTCAACACTATAATTTGTAAAATTACAGCGTCCACCCCCTGACATCAAAATTTTTTTGCCTGCCTTATTGGCATGATCCAAAACCAAAACGGTGCGCCCTCGCCGTCCTGCTTCTATAGCACACATCAAGCCGGAGGCTCCCGCACCGATAATGACAACATCAACTGTTTGCATTGTTCTCTTCAGATTATCCCTTACCACTCACGCCTAACAGAAGCTATCCTAATACCACCGCCCATGCAAATTTAAGCAGAGTTTTTCAGCCTAATAGAACTTACCGGCGTTTAAATAATTGAGGAGATTGAGGTTGCTGTTTTTCTTGCAAACAGTGATATGCTGCGTTTTCAAATCGAATTCGTAAAGACTGAGTACTTTTATTTTCTTTGATAAACTTCTCAGCTTCCACTGCGGTTAAATCTTTCATCATAAACGTGGCAATACACAAGCAAGGTTTTGCAAAACGCTTTCTATCGTTCTCTTTATTAATTGAACCACTAATTTCTCTTTCGACACATTGCTCAGCAAAATCATGTTCAAATACATGCTTTTGTATATCGGTTACTGTTGCATCATGTGAGTGATCAAATGGATTATGCACTTTTTTTGCTTGTGGCTTAGATTTTGGCGCATCATCTGAACACCCACTTAGTACAAATGCCAAACAGAGACTAATGCATACTGAGCTTATTTTATAACTATATTTCTTTTGCATAACAATCAACTAAAAATAAAAACTTAAGGCAAACCACTTCTATCTTGTAGAATAGAAATAGCATTTAATGATTCAAACAAACGGCCTACTAAAGAATGCTTACCTTTAATTATTTCTTAATAAAAAATAAATTAAAAGTGACAGGAATGGCTGTATTAATACTGGTCAACCTTGCTATTGCTCGCAAGGCCTCAACGCCGGACAGCAAATCAAAGTCTTTTAAATCAATAATGAGGGGCTCTTTTGAAGTCACCATAATCTGACCTTCTGCAAAAGCAATAATTTGTACTTTAACAGGTAAGGTTTTTTGCACACCATGTAAATCTATCACCGCATCAAGTTGCAAGGTCTTTCTCTGTCCTGGTTGCAATTTATCTAATTGAGCTTTACGAACATCTAAGCTGACGCGTGCTGCCGGAAATTTCATGACATCAAAAAATAGCTCTCGTAAGCGTGTATCCCGAATAGCAATACCGGTATCAACACTACTTAAATCAACCTTTAATATTGCACGTTTTGCATTGATATTGCCCACAATTTTATTAAACGTCTGTACTTCCGTTTTACTCGAATTTTTAGTGGTCGTAAAATTAATGATAGAGGAACGCTGATCTAATACCCACTCGGCAAAAGCTGAATGAGAGAAGATGAGTAGGGTAATAAAAATTATTTTTTTCATGTTTTATGCCTTAATGCTTAAATTTAGATGTTTAGAACTTAAGAATTTTAGTCCAAAAATTCCTTACTGCTATATTTTTTGTGCTGTAAAAATACCGTATTCTACTATTTTTTTATGAAACAAATGGTGCTGAGCTAAACCCACTTTAAAATTAGCCGTTTGGGTTGCCGTGCGTAAGCCTAACCATTGGCTTATTTTTTGTATCGGCTGCAAGCGTTTTGCTACTTTATACATATAATCTGCAGACGGTAAGGTTTGCGCAGTAATATCCTCGTAGTCAATATGACTGAACTGATGTTCAGTCAACAGCTCTGCAAATTCTGTACGCAAACACAAATTAGGCACAGCCCAACCATTTAAACAATCAACCACTGCCGGCCAATCTGCATCATCAATTTCGCGCTGCGTTAAAAAACCATCACAAACAACCAAACGCCCTCCTTTACGTAATATCCGATAAGCCTCACGAATAAAATCTCCTTTATTTAAGGCATGGCAGACACTTTCCAAACCCCAAACAATATCAAATGTCTCATCAGCATAAGGCGTATGACAAAAATCAGATACTTCAAAATCAATCTGTTCAGCAACACCATGCCGTTTTGCATGTTGCCCCGCATGAAAAGCTTGCTTAGCACTAATGGTAATGGCTTTTAAATGATTGCCATGATTTTTTGCCATCCAGATTGAACTACCTCCAATACCACAACCAGCATCTAACACATAATCATCCGGCTGAATATGCGCTGCATCATAAAGCTTTTGATTTTTATTAAGCAAAGATTGTGGGTGTGATTGAGTATGCTCATCCCAGTATCCATAGTGCAGAGCCAAATCATTACGTCCGCTCCATGCAAATAAATAATCCCAATAACAGGCATCATAATGCTGTACGGCCGCCTCTCTTAACGCCTCAACCGACGTATTTTCATTATTTTGTAAAGGGCCATTACGGTAATCTTGATTGGGTTCTATAAGGTACATGATTTATATTTTTTATTCTTTTAAAATTAATAAGGAATGCCTAAGTTCCTTGTAATATCCCAGTTCTAACTTTGTGTACAATACGCAACGCAGGCGTAGCACCCGCCATAGCCACCGCATCAACCAAACAATACCACGCGGCTACACCACTAGGCGGGTTCCCCTGAGTGAGACCCGATGCAGGGTCTATTTCAGCCCAAGCCCAAGTTCCTGCACCGGTGCCAATTAACTCCAACCAACTGGTAATAAAAAAAGCACCTAAATAGACCATCGGTGATTTGCCTTTAAATAAATAGATTAAGTAAACAACAAATAAAATTGCACCGATTTGATCACTACGCGCTGTCCATGGACTTAAGCCCCACACCGACCATAAGCCACATAATACAACAGTTAAAATGGCTATTGCTCTTGCATGACGCAGAAAAAAACCTGACCGCGCTAAAATAACGGCCGT
>JALSIU010000173.1 GCA_026989715.1 Methylomonas sp. | reverse complement strand
TGCTCTGGGAGTGAGCGGCCCAGCGGCGGGGCTTGCTGTTATCGTGTTGACGGCAATTCAAGATTTGGGTTTTGAAACCTTTCTCTTGGCTCTCGTGATTTCCGGTATTTTTCAGGCATTTATGGGGGTTGCAAAAGCGGGGATTATTGGTTATTTTTTTCCTTCTTCAGTGATTAGCGGTATGTTGGCGGGTATTGGCATTATCATTTTTTTAAAGCAGATTCCGCATGCTTTGGGTTATGATCAAGACTATGAAGGGGATATGGATTTTTCCCAGGGCGATGGCTACAATACTTTTAGTGAATTGGATCATATACTTAATTATATTACCCCTGGTGCGGTGCTGGTGGCACTTATTTCATTGGTTATTTTGATACTTTGGGAATTGCCTGCACTAAAAAAAATCCCCATTTGTAAGACATTGCCGGGGTCGTTGATTGCGGTGCTTGCCGGCATTATGGTGAGTCAGTTGCTCCGTATTTTCTATCCTGAGATGATGCTGGAGACTGAGCACTTGGTACATATTCCTGTTGCACAGAATGCGGAGGACTTATTAAATCAGTTCACATTGCCTGACTTTTCACAAATAAATAATCCTCAAGTTTATTTGACCGCACTGACCTTGGCTATTGTTGCCAGCTTGGAAACCTTGCTCTGTGTGGAGGCTACTGATAAATTAGACGCTGAAAAAAGGGTAACGCCGGCTAATCTGGAGTTGATTGCGCAAGGAATTGCTAATAGTGCATCAGGTCTGGTGGGTGGCTTGCCGGTGACGCAGGTTATTGTACGTAGTTCAGCTAATATTCAAGCAGGGGCAAAAACAAAAGCGGCGGCATTTGTCCATGGAGTATTGTTGCTGGTGGCCGTTGTTTTGATTCCTGCATGGTTGAATTTGATTCCACTAGCGAGTTTAGCCGCTATTTTATTTGTTGTTGGGTATAAATTGGCAAAGCCCGAACTCTTTGTCAGAATGTACCGTATTGGTATGTATCATTTTATTCCGTTTATAGTGACTATTTTAGGCTTGATATTTACCAATTTATTGATGGGTATCGGCATTGGTTTATTGGTAGCATTAGTCTGTGTTTTGCTGGAGAACTATAAAGTTGCCGGGTATTATCATGAAGAGCATGCAGACAATACCATTATCATTCATTTATCAGAACAAGTTTCATTTTTGAATAAGGCAAATATTTTACAGACGCTGGATAGAATCCCAAATTGTTCTAAAGTGATTATTGATGCGACCAACTCTCGGTATATTGATTATGATGTTTATGAGATTATCAATAACTTCAAAGCAGAGGCAAAGCGTAAACATATTCAGTTGCAGATTATTAACCTTAATGGTTATGGTAGCTTAGAGCCTATTTTATAAATAATACCAATCCCAGTATATTTGCACTTTAACAAAAATGTTAAGTTATCAATTTAATAAAACTTAGGAGGGTAACTTAACAGTATTTACTTATTATGATTGGTATAACTGAGGGACTGTCTTGACGTTATCGGCAACACCAGAAAAGATGGAATGCGTGCAGAAGATTTAAAAACAGATTGTTATCTTTATAATTTTGGTTCGACTAAATATATTGTTGCTAGTTTAGTTTTAGGGCTTGCTTTTGGCGCACTTGTGGGTGAAGCGGCGGCTAAATTGCAAGTGCTTGGTGATATTTATATTGGGCTACTGCAAATGACAGTATTGCCTTATATTATGTTTGCTTTAATTGCTAATATTGGTCGCCTTAATACCATTGAAGCAAAATTACTGACCCGTCAGGGGATATTGGTTTTAACTTGTTTATGGCTGATCGGAATGCTCAGTGTCTGGGTTATTGCAATGGCATTGCCTAAAATTGAACACGCTTCTTTTTTTAGTTCGCTATTAATAGAAACCGCCCCCAAAATTGAGTTCCTACAGTTATTTATTCCGGCTAATATTTTTCAGTCACTCTCCGATAATGCTGTGCCGGCCGTTGTTTTATTCAGCATGATGTTTGGCACTGCTTGTATTGGCTGTCGAGAACACCAGACTTTATTGGAATATTGCGATCGAATAACAAAAGTGCTTTTACGGGTTAATAGCTTAGTGCTTATATTGACCCCTATGGGTATTTTTGGAATTGCAGCCAGTGCAGCGGGAACCTTAACATTGGAAGAATTTGGTCGCGTACAAGCTTATGTCTTGATGCTTATTGCCGCAGTAACATTGACAAGCGTAGTGGTGATGCCATTGCTTATCGCGAGTTGTACACCGTTTAGTTACAGCCAAATTTTTCGTGAATCAAGAAATGCACTATTGACTGTTTTTGTTGTTGGCAGTGTGTTTGTGGTGATTCCATTATTAATAAAAGGTGTCAATCGTTTATTTCACCAACACTGTACTGCTGAATGTCAAGCTGCCAGCATTCCTGATATGGTGTTGCCGCTTGCTTATCCTTTTCCTGATATGGGGAAAATATTAAGCTTAGTTTTTGTGGTTTTTGCGGCTTGGTTTTATGGTAGACCCTTAGATTTCTTTGATTATCCGGAAATGTTAGTTATCGGATTATTTTTGAATTTTGGCAAATTAATTACCGCATTACCTTTTTTATTAGACCTATATCATTTGCCGGATGATATTTTTAACTTATTTATTGCAGTGGGGGTGATTTGCGGCCGGACTGCTGATGTTGCCGGTGCTATGCACTTAATGACATTTACCATTTTAACAACGGCGTTAATGACAGATACATTTAAAATTAAGTGGGCATTATTGATACGTAATGCTTTAATTAGTTTTGTCTTATTTTTAACTGTTGCTTTAGGCATTCGGGCTTTTTTAGCACAACAACGCAGTATTGAGCACCCGCAAACTCAAATATTACAAATGCAGTTATTAAATAATCGTATTCAATATACTGTTGCGGATATTTCTCAGCCCAACTCTGTACCATTAGCTGCAGGCCAGCACTTAAT
>JALSIU010000172.1 GCA_026989715.1 Methylomonas sp. | reverse complement strand
AGCAGGATTAACTATAGTGCAGATACTGAATTAGGCTCATTAACGGATGATAGAGGAGTGCAGGGAACAGGTATTTTAGAAAATGAATCACGGGTACGCCTAGATACCACAATGCATTCATTCGGGCTATTTTTTAGTGATGTATTTAATGTCACGGAGCAATTGGCTATTAATGTTGCGGGGCGTTATAACTATGCTGAGATTGATATGCAAGACCAGTATGGTACCTCTCTAACGGGAAGACATAAATTTAACCGCTTTAATCCCTCTGCCGGCTTGACCTATGCCTTTATGCCTGCCATCAATTTTTATAGTGGTTATAGCGAGTCATCGCGTGTGCCGACTCCTATGGAGTTAAGTTGTGCAGACCCTGAAGATCCTTGTAAATTACCGAATGCTTTTATTGCGGATCCACCTTTAGATCAAGTGGTTGCCAAAACATGGGAAGTAGGCTTTAGAGGACGTTTTCACAGCCTTTTTGATGGGCGTATACAATGGAATGCGGGGTATTTTAATACCACGAATTATAATGATATTATTTTTCAAAGTGCCACTGCTAGTGGTGCCAATAGTGCCGGTTATTTTGAAAATGTGGGTAGAACGCGGCGACAAGGTTTGGAGTTAGGTTTATCGACCGCTTTTTTTGAGCGTTGGCGTTTGGCGTTAAACTACACTTTTATTGATGCGCGCTATTTAACCCCTTTTACCTCTCAAAGCCCAAGTCATCCTTATGCTGATGCCAATGGTGATATTCAGGTCAGCTCAGGGGATTATATACCGAGTATTCCTCAGCACTTGGTTAAGTTTTCGACCGATGTGGATGTGGTGGACAGCTGGACGGTAGGTATGAACTTGATTTTTAATGGTGAGCAGTTTTTACGCGGGGATGAAGCGAATTTGGATAAGCCGCTGAATGGCTATACCGTTGTAAACTTATATACTGAATACCGTTTCAATGAGCATTTTACTCTATTTGGCCGTTTAAATAATGTATTTGGTGCTAAATATAATAATTTTGGCTTATACGGTAATACAGGTGATGTATTGGAGGATATGGGCATCGATGATGCAGATACTCGGTTTGTTGGTGTGAGTGCGCCGAGAGCAGGCTGGGTGGGTGTTAAGTTAACACTTTAGATTTTTATCTCCCCCTCCGAAACCATTTAGGCTTCAGAGGGGGCTCTAAATGGCAGGCAATAAAAAACCCGCGTAAAGCGGGTTTTTAGTTTTGATTGCTTTATTATTTTTATTATTAAATGCGCTGTATCCCTTATATAAACTTATTTTATTATTTTTATTTGTTAAGTTTATTACTGCCTCTCCTTTGTTTCCGTGTTGTTTTTTGCTTAAATCCTTCAAGCGGGACAAATTTTATATCATTGAAATGATAGCTGTCCATCAAAAAAAATGATTTAACAAAAAAAATAGTATCGCCTCGAAAACATATTTATAAAACAGTTGCTTATGTTTTTATTGCTCTCCATTAAGTTATTTTTTCGGTCAGGACTTGCCGAGTAAAATTTACCATAGATTGCAAAATAAGTGCTTAATTGCTGTAAAAATAATACAGATTTATTTTTTATCATCATATAGCTTGATAAGTGTTGCAGGGTCGTGGTCTAAAAAGCCGTGGCTACCATGTAATTGTATTAATTGTGCTGCCAGTGCTGACATTGGGATCGCTGTTTTTTGAGATTGTGCCAAGTCGGTGGCCATATTCAGGTCTTTTAGTAGGGTCTTAACACGCCATTTTACAGGTGTGTAACATGCAGATGCCATTTCAGGTGCAACAATTTGTAAGGGTTTGGAGTCTGCAAACCCACCTGCTAAAGCGGATGCTATTTTTCCGGCATCAACGCCTGATTTTTCAGCCAAGGCAATCATTTCTGCAATCACTAACACATTGCAACTGACAATCATTTGATTGCACACTTTACTGACTTGGCCGGTACCAATATCGCCCATATGAGTCAGTTGAGCATACAGAGGGCGCAATACTTCGCGTGCAATTTGGATAGATGCTTCCGTTCCACCTGCCATAATGGCCAATGTGCCATTTGTTGCTCCTGCGACACCACCGGAAACCGGTGCATCGACCCAGTCCATATGGCAATGACTCTGCAATTGCGCGGCTAGTTGCCGAGTTATATCAGGGTGAGTGCTGGATAGGTCGATGAGTAATTTATCTTTTTTGCCATGAGGAAGAATAGAGTGAGTCACAATATTTTCTACAATGGGGCTATCAGCAAGGCATAATAAAATGACATCAGAACGCTGCACTAAATCTGCAATGTCAGTGCATGGGTGCGCACCGGCCGCAATAACTGTTTTTAGTTTATCGGGCGTACGATTCCATACGTTAACGGCATATCCAGCTGCGAGTAAGCGTAAAGTCATTGGTTGCCCCATTAGGCCAATGCCGATAAATCCTAAAGTGTTTGGTGTTTGCGTCATGGGTTAATCCTTAATATAGGTGCCGATACAGGGAAGTGGTATTAAAAACAGCTAGAGCGTATGTTCTGAATGCGGGTATGCTGTCGGTAGTTTGTTTTTAATGGGCTTAAAGGTGTAATAGCGATTGATTAGAAAGTTGCATAAAAAAACGATTGCTGTCGCAATAATCTGTGCATACCAATAGGCAATATTTTGGGGTTGTGCAATGGGGAGTTGTTGCGGGTAAGGTATATTTTGTAATAAGACAAACAGCTCTGTCTGGGTTGCTAGCCAAAAAATACCCGCATTAAGCCCGAACATAATGGAACTGACAATAAGGTAACGAATAAAAAAACGTCGATGCGGGCCGCTGACCTTAAATGTCCAGTGAAATTGAATCAGATAATTGATGCAAAAGCCACAGCCGGCTCCTGCCATACTCGCTTGTATCGGGCTAGTCAGTTGATATTCGATAAGCAATATCAGTACAGCGAAGTGTACTGCTGTTGCCAGCCCCCCTGAAATAG
>JALSIU010000171.1 GCA_026989715.1 Methylomonas sp. | reverse complement strand
TGGGGAGCCAAAATAACAGGGCTATTCGCCCTGTATCCCGACTTTCAGTCGCCAATCTCTCTAACCCACCCGTCTTTTAGCGGGTGGTTGTTTAGTTTGTGCCTTGAGTAGCTTGGCAAATTCATTTGCGGGTAAGGGCTTACTTTTAATATAGCCTTGATAGGTATCACAACCGATCATTTTTAAAAAATCTAATTGTTCTCGGGTTTCCACTCCTTCGGCGAGGACTTTAAACCCTAGCGAGTGCCCCATCGTATTAATTGTGTTGGCTATTTCCACCGAGTCTTGATCATGTGGAATATCATCAATAAAGCTTTTGTCGATTTTTAAGGTATCTAAAGGAAAGCGTTTTAAATAAGCTAATGAAGAATAGCCGGTGCCGAAGTCATCAATCGCCAGTAAAATACCCAGAGAGCGCAGTTTAAGCAACACGTCAACAACAGCTTCATGCTGCTCCATTAAACCGCTTTCGGTCATTTCAAGCTCTAATTGTTGTGCAGGAAAGCGGGTTGCCTTTAATGTTTTGGCCACTAAATCATACATATTAGCGCGTTTGAACTGTTGTGCGGACACATTGACCGCTAAGGTAATCGGTTGATAGCCTTCTGTCAGCCATTGTTGCCCTTGTCGGCACACTTCCTGTAATACCCAAGCACCAATGTCTAAAATAAGCCCCGTTTCTTCTGCAATGGGAATAAATTTTATTGGTGAAATTAGGCCATTTTCTGCTGTTTGCCAGCGAACTAATGCTTCTGCACCGATAATGTCTCCTGTGAGGATATCGACTTGAGGCTGGTAGTAGACACGTAACTCTTGTTGCCCAATGGCAAGGCGTAAATTGGCTTCTAGTTCTAAGCGTTCATGCACAAGACGAGTGAGGCTTTCTGAAAAATAGGCATAACAACCACGGCCTTTGTCTTTGGCCTGATAGAGAGCCATATCCGCATGATCCATTAAGATTTCAGTTGAGTCAGCATGTTCAGGGAAGAGGCTGATGCCGATACTGGTGCCGATTAAGGCTTCTTTATTTTTATTGAGCAGGAAGGGCTGTGCGAGGTCGGCAATGATGTCTTCTGCAATACGCGCCACATCATTTGGGTGGCGAATATCTTCTAGTAATACGACAAATTCATCGCCGCCTAAACGGGCTAATAAGTCTGTTGCGCGTAAGCGTTGCGTAATACGAGTAGCAACTTGCTGTAGCAATTCGTCGCCGGCTAGGTGGCCAAAACTATCATTAACCGCCTTAAATCGATCCAGATCCAGCATTAATATGGCAAGTTGGGTTCCCTCGCGCAGACATACGCTGATACCGTGTTTTAATCTATCTAATAGTTTTCGGCGATTAGGGAGTTGGGTTAGTGGGTCGTAATAAGCCAGTACCTTGATTTTTTCTTCAGCGGCTTTAAATTGCGTGATGTCGGTAAAAATGGCGACATAATGGGTTGTGATATTATCGGCATCTTTCCGTGCTGTAATAGTCAGCCATTCGGGATAAATATATCCTTGTTTGTGGCGATTCCATATTTCGCCTTGCCACGAACCTGTTCGTTTAATTTGCTGCCACATAGCAAGATAAAAAGATTTGTCTTGGCGGCCTGAATTAAGGATATTAGCAGGCTTGCCAATGACTTCATCACTGCTATAGCCGGTAATTTGAGTAAAGGCTGTATTGACACGTAAAATTTTACTTGTTATGTCTGTTATCATGATGCCTTCATGAGATTCAAAGGCAATAGCCGCGAGGCCTAATTCAATTTCTGCTTGTTTTTTTGCGGTAATATCTTCTTTAATTGCAAGGTAATGCGTGATTTCACCATTTTTCTGCCTGACAGGGGATATGAGTGCAGATTCGATATATTCACGTCCATCTTTGCGGCGATTAATAAGCTCTCCCCGCCAAATTTCACCCTTACGTAAAGTTTGCCACATGGCATCATAAGTGGATTTGGGGGATTTTTTGGCACTGAATATTCTAGGGTTTTTACCGATGACTTCATCAAGATTATAGCCGGTTGCATTTAAAAAAGCTTGATTGGCATATTCAATATTGGCATCAATATCCGTAATCAGGGTTGAACTCGGGCTTTGCTCGACGGCAAGCGAGAGTTTACGTAATGTGTTTTCTGTTTTTTTAACATCACTTAAATCACGAATAAAGGCACTAAATTCAGTCCCTTTTTTTGTTTTAACGGGGGAGATGGATAATTCGATTGGAAATATTAAACCCTTGCGATTTAAGGCGGTGGTTTCTATTCTACGATTAATTAAGTTACCTTCCCCTGTTACTAGAAAATCTTGTATGCCTTTTAAGTGCTGTTCTTGGAGTTGTGCCGGAATGATTAATGTGTGAATGGCTTGGCCTTTTGCGGCAAAGGCAGACCAGCCAAACATTAATTCTGCTTGTCGGCTCCAGCCTGTGACGATACCTTGTGCATTAATTTGAATAATGGCATCTAGTGCCGTATTGACGATAGCTTGCAGTCGTTCTTTATCTTCTTTGTGAGCACTTAAGAGTTGTTGGAAACTATCTGCCATAGCATTAAAGCTGTCGCCAATTTGTTTAATATCATCTTGCGTATCTAAATAAATGCGCTGTTGTAGGTTGCCTAGGGTATATTGATGTGCCGCACGAGCAAGTAAGCGAATATTGGCCGTGCTGGCATAGTAAATGCCAAAAAATAAATATTGGGCTAAGAGTGCTAATAAAATGGCCGTACCGATACTGATGAATAACCTTTTTTTTGCCTCCTGCATACGCTCATGTAAAAGCCTTTCTAAGGTTGGCAATAAGGTTTGGTATATTTGTGCGTATTCGGTATTAATGATTTCGGTGGTGATATTAAAAAAGCGTTGTGGGTCGATTGTAAATTGCTTGTTAAATATATCATTATGCACCAGTTGTACGACCTGATCGGATGAGTGATTAATATTGTTTAATGCCGAGGCTAATGTTATGTTGATCTGTGCATTGAGCTGGCCGGTTTTATGCAGATTAATATTGAGTGACTCGAGAGTATTTTTTAATGTGGCAAGTAGGTGGTGCAGTTTTATTTTTTGTTGCTCGGGCAGTGCTTTTTTTGCTTGAATGCCTGTGCCATAAGCGCGTATTTGTCCCAATTGCTCTAGTGCCAAAGGCATCTCTGTTAGCGTGGTGATGATAAGGTAATAAGATGCCATATCATCATCAAGCATTAAAGCATGTCGGTCGGCAAGTTCTATAATTAATTGTTGCAGCTTACTAATCAGGCGCGTATGGGTCGCAAAATTGACTTCTTTGCTCCATGTTAGGCCAGAAGCCTGAATGTGTTGGTAGCTTGTCAATATGTCTTGCCACAGTGCTGTGCTTTTGAGTGCTTCCGGTAGCGTGTCTGTTAAGCGGTTAAAGTCATACTTTAATAAGGCAGATTCTGTGTGCAAATCTTCCATAAAGGCCAGCTCTCCCCCAATAATACCTGCGGATAAGCCTCGGTGTCGCTGTGCATTTTGTATGGTTTGCAAGACCGGCTTAATCAACACGATGCCTTGTAATTCATATTCGGTTTTATGAATGGCCTTACTTTCGAGCGTATAAATGCTGAAAATAACCGTTGCTAAAGCGATAAAATAAATACCGCCTAATAACATGATTTTTTGGGTAAAGCCCAGCTTATTCATCATCACAATAGCTGGGTAAAATAGTTTATTCATGCGTTCATCTAGCCTAATTGAAGCTTATAGGATACTGCTACAATTTATATTATCTGAAACAACCTTATAAGGGGTTTGGGAGGAAGACAAACAATACCATACAATAAACAATGGTAAACACTATTTTTAGGGGCTTGGTAAAATGTTATAATGTATAAAATTTTTTCTGCCACTTAAATGAGATGACGCATTCAAAAATAAAGCATATTTCCTGTGTGATGATAGCTAAAAATGCGCAAGCGACTCTTGCAGAGACTTTGGCGGCATTAGTGGCTTTTGATGATGTTGTGGTCTATAGCAATGGCTCAACCGATAATACTGATGCGATTGCGCGGCAATACCCTAATGTCAATTTGGTTCACGGTGAGTTTATTGGCTTTGGGCCGACAAAAAATGCAGCGGCAAAACATGCAAAAAATAGCTGGATACTTTCACTCGATGCGGATGAAGTGCTCTCGGTAGATTTTGTAGCAAGCTTACAACAGATTCAGTTACAGCCGCGCTGTATTTATCGTATTTTACGGGAAAATTATTACCAATCTCGGCATATAGAGCATTGCTGGGGGAATGATATTATTCCTAGGCTTTATCATAAAGAACAAACGGCCTTTAGTGATAAAAATGTGCATGAAAGTATTCTCGATTCAGGCTTTGATGCTATACAAATTGCAGGTGCTATTTATCATTATCCTTATGCAGATGTCTCGGCATTTATTCTTAAGTTAGACCATTATTCCACACTATATGCCGAAGATAATGCCGGTATAAAAATCACCACTCCCCTAAAGGCTATTGTGAATGCGCAATTTGCCTTTATTAAAACTTATTTGTTAAAGCAAGGTTTTCGTGATGGTTATCCTGGGTTAATGATTGCTTTTTCACATATGGCGACCACTTTTTATAAACATATAAAGCTATATGAAAAAAATAGCGTGTTGCAACAATGAATATTTTAATTACTCGGCACGATAAAATTGGTGATTTTATGACCATTTTGCCGTTGTTAAAAATTATCAAGACGCAGACCGGTCATAAAGTAACGGTGTTGGTTGCCGCGATTAATGAGGATTTAGCAAGGTATATTGATTATATTGATGAGGTCATTGTTTATACGCCTGATGCATTGCAACTCATACAAGACATTCGTCGCCATAATTTTGATGTCAGTATTTCTTGTTTTATTGATACACGCTTGGCCTGTATTTTATGGCTGGCAAATATCCCGCGCAGAATTGCGCCTGCGACTAAAATAGCACAATTATTATTTAATGAGCGTGTTAAGCAAAAGCGAGGCCAAAGCGGTAAAACAGAATGGCAATATAATGTTGATTTGTTGGCGCGTTTAGACCCGAATATAAAACCACAGTTCACGCGCCCCTTATTATCTTTTGCAAATGCGGCCGCAAGCCAAGAGCGAATTGTGGCATTCCACCCTGGTTTTGGTGGTAGTAGTGATGCCAATTTGAGCTTGCCGCAGTATTTGCGTTTAGCTAAATCCATTGCCGGTCAATCGGATATTAAGGTCGTCTTTACCTTTGGTCCTGACGATGCCGCCAGTCGCGATTATATTTCCCGGAATATTGATTTTCCAGCAGAATTGATTGACTCTAAAGGCTCATTAGTCGATTTTTGTCAACGGCTGGCAAGTTTTGAATTATTGGTCAGTACCTCGACCGGGCCGATGCAGCTTGCGGGTGCTTTAAATATTAAAACCTTATCTTTTTTTGGCGATAATCGTTTTGCAGGGCCAAATCGCTGGGCACCGATTAGTGATGCCGAAAAACAAGTGAATTTTTCCGTGCCAAAAACAGGGCTTGAAGATTTTTATCAGACTGTGGAGCATCGGTTAGCGGCTATACTGCAATTGTAATGTATACGACTATCGCTAAAGCACGGCCTTATCTTTTTTATTAACCCCCTTTAGGACGCTAATATTGAGTGCACCCAAACAATTTTTAGATGCTATTTTGGCACATCAACAGATGACGCAGCAATTAACAGATTGCGCCCCTATGGTAAGTGTGGCGGCAAAACTTATTATTAGTACGCTGACTTCAGGACATAAGATTTTGCTGTGTGGGAATGGGGGGAGTGCGGCTGATTGTCAGCATATTGCGGCCGAACTGGTGGTTCGCTATCATAAAAATCGACGCGCTTACCCTGCGATTGCATTAACGACCGATAGCTCCATTTTAACGGCACAGCCTAATGATTTTTCTTTTGAGACGGTTTTTTCCCGCCAAATTGATGCACTAGGGTTTGCGGGGGACTGTTTAATTGCCATCTCCACCTCGGGCAATAGTGCTAATATTATTGCTGCCATTAACATGGCCAAGCAAAAAAATATGACGGTGATTGGTTTAACCGGTGGTCAGGGCGGCCAGTTAAAAAAACTGGTTGATGTTGCTATTGTTGTGCCATCAGAGACGACCGCAAGAATACAAGAAGCGCATATGTTAATTTACCATTGGTGGTGTGAAATGTTGGATGAGGTCAGTGCATGATTAGTGAAATACCGCATTTTGCCGGGCTAAAAATATTGGTCGTAGGGGATGTGATGCTGGATTATTATTGGTCAGGGCAGACCGATCGTGTATCACCCGAAGCCCCTGTGCCCATTGTGAAAGTGAACCATAAAGAAGCCCGAGCTGGTGGGGCGGGCAATGTTGCTTTAAATATTGCCTCTTTAGAGGCGGAGGTGACATTAATCGGTATTGTGGGTGCGGATAAAGAAGCGCGTGAACTGCAAAACCTATTAAGCGCCGAGGGCGTGCAATGTGATTTTATCAAAAGTAAAAATGCACCGACAGCTTGTAAATTAAGAGTTGTCGCGCAACATCAACAACTGATTCGTCTTGATTTTGAAGAAAAATTGCTTGATTTTGATTATGCAGAGTTGCTGAATCATTATCAGCAGGCATTAATTGGGGTCGATGCCGTTATTTTTTCGGATTATGATAAAGGCGTATTAAGCCATATTCCTGAATTATTGGCTTTGGCAAAAGCATGCGGTGTACCGAGTTTTGTTGACCCGAAAGGGGTGGATTTTTCCCGCTATCGAGGTGCCGACTTAATCACCCCTAACCGTTCTGAGCTGCAAGCTGTTGCTGGTGTGTGTGCGGATAATGAGCAAATTATCCGTAAAGGGCAGGCTTTATTGCAACAATATGATATTGCGGCTCTATTGGTCACTTTAAGCGAGCACGGCATGGCTCTCATCAAGCCGGATTCGGCCTATTTTTTACCGACACAGGCACGTGACGTTTTTGATGTCACCGGTGCCGGTGATACGGTGATTGCCAGTATGGCGTTAGGGATGGCCGCTGGTTTAGATGCTCAGCATGCAATGCATATGGCGAATATGGCGGCGGGTATTGTGGTGGGTAAATTTGGCACTTCTACTATTTCTACGCAAGAGCTTAATCGTGCTCTGCATGGGGAGCAGGACGATATTCATGGGGTTGTTACAGAAGCTGAGTTGCAGCAAGTTATTGACTTAGCAAAGAAAAATGGCGAAAAAGTGGTGATGACCAATGGCTGTTTTGATATATTGCATTCAGGTCATGTGGCCTATCTTGAGCAAGCGCGATTATTAGGTGACCGTTTGGTGGTAGCGATAAATTCGGATGAATCGGTACGGCAACTCAAAGGGGACTCGCGTCCGATTAATCATATCGATGACCGCATGACCATTATTGCAGCACTTGCCTGTGTAGATTGGGTTATTCCTTTTACGGAAGCCACTCCCGAGCGTATTTATCATAAATTTCTACCTGACATACTGGTAAAAGGGGGAGATTATCAACCTGAGCAAGTCGTAGGCGGCGCGGCGGTGGTTAAAGCCGGCGGTAAAGTGGTTATTCTTGATTTTGTCGAGGGTAAATCAACAACCGGCACGATTGCCCGGATTAAAAACCAGTAATTCTATTTTTTCAATCATAAACACAGGTTAACTATGATTATCGTAACAGGTGGTGCCGGTTTTATCGGCAGCAATATCGTTAGAACCCTCAACCGGCAAGGACGTACCGATATTATTATTGTCGATGATTTAAGCGATGGTACTAAATTTCGTAATATTGTTGATTGTGATATTGCCGATTATTGGGATAAAGATGATTTTTTGCATAGAATCGAAACCAAAACCGGTTTACCACTCAATATTGAAGTGATTTTTCATGAAGGGGCGTGTTCTGCGACCACAGAGTGGGACGGCAAATTTATGATGCAAAATAATTATGAATTTTCTAAAACCTTGCTGCATTTTTGTTTGGAACACACCGTTGCACTGATTTATGCTTCATCGGCGGCAACTTATGGGGATACCAAACAATTTACTGAAAGTCGTGAATTTGAAGGGCCATTAAATGTGTATGGTTATTCTAAGTGGCAGTTTGACCAATATGTCAGAAGCCTGCACCTTGATGGAAAAACCCAAGTCGTTGGTTTACGTTATTTTAATGTTTATGGCCCTAGAGAGCAGCATAAAGGCAGTATGGCCAGTGTTGCGTTGCATTTGCATCAACAAATTTTAAAAGGTGAAAATCCTAAATTATTTGCCGGCTGTGATGGTTATGATGATGGTGGGCAATTACGTGATTTTGTTTATATTGATGATGTGGTGGCGGTCAATCTTTGGCTAGCGGCTCATCCTGAGGTTAATGGTATTTTTAATGTCGGTACCGGTCGCGCACAATCTTTTAAAGAAGTTGCCAATGCGGTGATTGCTTTTCATCAAAAAGGCGAAATAGAATATATTCCATTTCCTGAGCATTTAAAAGGCAGTTATCAGAGCTTTACCCAAGCTGATATGACTAAGCTCAGAGCCGCAGGGTATACTGCACCTTTTAAAAGCGTACAGGAAGGGGTTGCTTTATATTTGGCGCATTTAAGTCGTTAACATTTTAGGGCGAGAGGGTCACTGAACGAGGCGGTTGTTTGAATTTAAATATATTACAAATGAAAAAAATTATTGCCTTTGTGTTTGTCGCTTGCATTTGTATGCAGGTACAAGCGGTGGCATTATTAGATGAACCTATTGTGCCCATTCCGGAGGCTAAGTTTGATGCCCCCTTACAAGTTGAATTAGGACGGCTGTTATTTAATGATGTACGTTTATCTGCCGGTGCGCAAGTTTCTTGTGCAAGTTGCCATTCTTTAAAAATGGGCGGGGCAGATGCGCAAGTGGTGTCTGTGGGCGTGCATGGTCGTCAAGGCGATATTAATTCTCCTAGTATTTTTAATAGTAGCTTGAATTTTCGTCAATTTTGGAATGGGCGAGCGGCAACTTTGTTGGAGCAAGTCGATGGACCGATAACAAACGTAAAAGAAATGGATTTTAGTTGGCCGCAGGTGCTTGCCATTTTGCAACGCGATGATTTTTATGTGGCACAATTTGCACAAGCCTACCCCGATGGTTTGACTATTCAAAATATGCGCCGCGCCATTGTTAGTTTTGAAAAATCTTTATTAACCCCTAATAGTCGTTTTGACCAGTTCTTAAAAGGCGATAAAGAGGCTATATCAGACAATGAGCTTAAGGGGTATGAGCTATTTAAACAATATGGCTGTAGTTCATGTCATCAAGGTGTGTTGGTCGGGGGGAATTTATATCAAAAATTTGGTGCTTTAGGGGATTACTTTCAAGATAGAGGCTATATAACAAGTGCTGATTATGGTCGTTTTGCAGTGACCGGCCGCGAGCAAGACCGGTTTGTTTTTAAAGTACCGAGTTTAAGAAATGTGGCCTTAACCGCGCCTTATTTTCATGATGGAACGCAAACAACACTTGCGGGTGCCGTGAATATTATGATGCAGTATCAGTTAGGAGTCATTCCACAAGAGCAAGATGTGTTATTCATTATTGATTTTTTACGTACCTTAACCGGCGAATATCAAGGCAAGCTATTGCAAGGTATATCGCAGTGAATAAGTTAAAAGGCATTTTGCCGATAGCTAGTGCATTATTTGTTGCGATTTCCATACTGGCTACTTGGTTATATCAGCACTCTTTAGTGGATTATCAGGCCTATCATGCAAAAACCGAGATTATTCATGATATTCAAGACAATGCAGAAAAATTAACGCGTGAGCTGCTGCTTGTACAGCAACGACAGACGCGCCACTATGATGCCATTGCTAATATATTAACTACCAATGACTTGCTTGTTAGTCATTTAGTGGCAGATAAGCCGGCCATCTTTAGTGATTTAATTGTCTCTTGGTCTATTTTTAAACGTAATGTAGAGGATATTAAATCAAATTTTGCCGTGTATCAGAACTCATTACATTATTTTCCTAAAGGCACGGAATATTTGTTGTTAGTGTTTAAGCGGGGCGCGCAAAATAGGCAAGCCCGCAAAACTTTATTGCAGTTAGATCGCAATGTGATGCAATTTGGTTTGGGGCATAGCCGGCAATCTTTGGTGCAATTACAGGAACAAATCAAAGCCTTTCATGCTTTTATTAAGAACTACCCTAGGGACGTTGCGGTTGCCATTAGTATGTTGACCAAGCATGCGGCTCTTTTATTAGAGAAGCAACAGATTTTACAACAGCAAAATAAGTTATTGTTAAAGGCGGATATTTTGCAACAGACGCAGAAAATATTAGATCAATATGCACAAGATTTTAACAAGCAAGTCAGCTTAGCAGCCAAAATTAGAGCGGTTTTTTATGTAGCTTGCTTGGTCTTAATGTTGATTGTAGCGATTGTTATTGTGCGTTTAAAATCTATTCTGGCGGCATTGCATATCAGTGAGGGCTTATTGCGCGATGTGGCGGATAATGCACCGGTTATGTTGTGGATGTCAGATCAAAACAACCGGCTTATTTTTAGTAATGCCCGCTGGCAAAAAGTCATTGATGAGGTGGCATCGCAGGATATTTTTACGGCTTGTGTTGCAAAAGTTCACCCTGAAGATAAAGCTCGGCTACGTTTGGCTTTGCAACAGCAGCAAGATAAAAAAACGGAGACCGCTCTACAGTTCCGAGTATTGGATGATGTACAAGGTTATCGTTATTGGTCTGCTAATATGGTTGCCCGCTATACTGATAAGGGTGAGTATCAAGGTTTGGTGTGTTCTATTGTTGATATTACGGAGCAAAAACTGTTAGAGCTTGATGCGCAGTTAGCGGCAAAAGTTTTTGAACATAGCTTAGAGGGCATTGTGATTACCAATGCCGATAATGAAATCGTACAAGTTAATCATGCTTTTTCTGTGGTAACAGGTTTTAGCCGCGCTGAGGTGTTGGGTAAAACACCTAATATACTGAGCTCCGGCCTGCAAGATGAGGCTTTTTATCAAGCTATGTGGCAAACCATTCAGGAGCATGGGGCATGGCAAGGAGAGATTTATAATCGTCGCAAAAATGGGGAGATATACCCCGAGTGGCTCAGTATTATTGCCGTTAAAAATACAGCCGAGCAAATCACGCATCATATTGCCATTTTTAGTGATATGACGGAAAAGAAAATGGCAGAGCAGGATATTCATTTATTAGCACATTTTGATGTATTGACCAAGCTGCCTAATCGAGTGTTATTCAATGACCGTATTCAACACGCCATACAGCAAGCTAGTCGAGAAGGCTCTTGTGTTGCGGTCATGTTTTTAGATTTAGATCGTTTTAAAGCGGTGAATGATAGCTTGGGGCATAAAGCCGGTGATGAATTATTGGTGGAAGTTGCTGAGGACTTATCTGAATGTATTCGGGATGTTGATACTTTGGCACGTGTTGGGGGCGATGAGTTCATTATTTTGCTGGAAGCGATGAGTAAGCAGTCAATCTATAAAGATTGTCCGCTTGTGGCTGAAAAAATTATTCAGCGTTTATCAACAGAATACCGAATTAAAGAGACACCTATTTTTATTGGCGTTAGCATCGGTATTGCCATTTTTCCTGATGATGGACAAACGATTGATATGCTTATTCAGCGGGCTGATATGGCCATGTATCATGCGAAAGACCAAGGGCGCAATAATTTTCAGTTTTATTCAGAGCAATTAAATGACATGGTGCAAGCGCGACTAAAATTAGAAGTCGATTTACGTGTTGCGATAGAGCAACAACAGTTTTTTCTGCACTATCAGCCGCAATATAACTTGTTAACCCAGGAAATAGAAGGATTTGAGGCTTTGATACGTTGGCAACATCCGCAAATGGGCTTGATTCCACCCGATGATTTTATCAGTATTGCCGAAGAAACAGGCTTGATTATGGAAATAGGGCAATGGGTACTGGAAACGGCTTGTAAGCAATTGTTGATTTGGCAACTCGCCACGGGGCAACCTTTGCGTATGGCGATTAACGTCTCGTTGAAGCAATTAGAAAATGAGGATTTTGTTGATTGCGTTAAAGAGATTTTAGAACAAACTAAGATAGCAATAGAAACTATCGAGTTGGAGGTGACAGAAAGTATTTTTCTGGAAGAGGATTCGATTGCTTTGCAAATATTAACGCAGTTAGATCAATTAGGCGTACAGCTTTCCATGGATGATTTTGGCACGGGGTATTCCAATATGGGGTATTTGAAAAAACTACCGATTGACAGGATTAAAATTGATCGTTGTTTTGTGACGGATATTCCACATGATGTAGATGATGCCGCCATTGTTTGTGCCATTATTGATATTGCGCGGCACTTTAATATCAAAGTCATTGCTGAAGGCATTGAGTATCAAGAGCAGGCCGAATTTTTAATCAGCAAAGGCTGTGATGAAGGCCAAGGGTATTTATTTAGTAAGCCGATAACAGCGGCTGAGATGGATAAGCTATTATGAGTACTTCCACGCAAATAGATTGATGAGCAGCAAGCAATTTATTTTTCTAAGTAGTGCTGTAATATTGGCATTGTCACTGGGCTTGGCTTTAATGCATCTTTTTGCGCAAACAAGTGAGGTCGCCTGGACGGCGGCCATTACGTTATTGACGGTTATTCTGTGGGTGACAGAAGCGATTCCTATTCCGGCGGCCTCCTTAATTCCCTTTGCTTTATTTCCTTTTGCCGGAGTGCTGACACATAAAGAGGTCTCTGCGGCATTAGGGAGCCATGTGATTTTATTATTGATGGGCGGTTTTATGCTCTCTAAATCATTGGAAAAAAGCGGCGTACATCGGCGTTTGGCCATTTATATGGTCAGGCTGGTGGGCGTGGATAATGGTCGCCGCGTCGTGATTGGCTTTATGTTTGCCGCGGCCATTTTGAGCATGTGGATTTCTAATACGGCGACGACTTTAATTTTACTGCCGATTGCTTTGGCTGCCTTGCAAGGGATTGATGATAAGGCGATGGCGGTTGCCTTAATGTTAGGTATTGCTTATGCCGCGAGCTTAGGTGGCATAGGCACGCCAATAGGGACACCACCCAATGTTATTTTTATGAGCATTTACCAAGAAGCTACCGCTAAAGAAGTGGATTTTCTTGGTTGGATGCAAACCGGCGTGCCGATTGTTTTAATTGGCGTTCCTTTGATGGCGCTGTGGTTAACGCGTAAGGTCTCGGTTTCCCAGTGTTTTATTTTACCTGAACTGGGCGCGTGGCGACCTGCGGAAAAACGCGTGCTAATTGTTTTTGGCTTGGTTGCTATCATGTGGGTGACACGAAAATTATGGAGTTCTCCATTAGGTTTGCATGCCGTAGGTGATAGTACCATTGCATTGTTGGGGGTAGTCTTGATGTTTATAGTACCCAATGGAGAAAAGCAGGGTACTTTATTAGACTGGAAAACGGCCGGTGATATCCCTTGGGGGATGTTGTTGTTATTTGCAGGCGGCATTGCCATTGCAAAAGCCTTTATTGCATCGGGTTTAAGTGACAAAATGGCCGGCATGTTAACGAGTTTAGCGGCGTTGCCTTTGTTTGCCCTGATATTATTAATTTGCCTGTTTGTTACTTTTTTAACAGAATTTACCAGCAATACGGCAACCGCGACATTATTAATGCCAATATTGGCAACGGTTGGCGTAGCCGCCGGCGTAGATCCACAAATTTTAATGATGCCGGCGGCCATTAGTGCCAGTTGTGCTTTTATGATGCCGGTCGCCACTGCGCCCAATGCGATTGTTTATGCCACCGATAAATTACATATAAAAGAGATGGCGCGCGAAGGGTTGGTGCTGAATATTATGATGGCACTGATTATTAGCAGTGTTTGTTATTTGTCCTTAGCTTAAAAGCGCGGCTATCATATTTAAATATATTTGGTAATGGGCTGCACCTAAAATTCCAGCCTCACGCCGGTGGCAAGCACATGACTACTCACACGGTTGTAACCCAATAGCGTTTGATAGTTTAAAAATAATTGCGTGCCGCCCGCCAAGACACCGGAAACACCTACGCCCAATGTGGCAAAATCTCGGTCAGCACCATCGGTGATTGCCGTTAAGGTGAAATTATTAACATCTGCGCTATAACGTGCATTAATTGCACGACTATTATTTAAAAACTCATGATGCCAAGCCACATTAATTTGCGGGATAATCACCCCAAAAGAGGGGCTGAAGACATAAGATAATTGCGCACCTAATTGTGATTGCAATGACTCAAAGGTTTGTTCGGCAACACTTAAATTTAAACCAAATGCACCCGATTCATTATAGGCATCAATTTGGCCATGATAATAATCAAAACGGGTATAGGGTCTTAAGTTAAGTGCTTTAATATGAAAATTGTAACCGAAGCCACCGCCGACTGAAAATTGATCGCCATTTGTATCAGCCTTTGCTACGCGGTTAGCCCCACCTGTTGACGCTGCGTTTTTTGATAATACGACTACGCCTCGCTCTACATCATAATTAGTCCAGCCATAGGTAAAACTGCCGTCAATATAAAAATCATTTATATCATAAGAGCTAAACAAAGATAAATTAAAGGTATCTGTTTTGATGCCGCCGCCTGAGACATTGATATTATTCTGAAAATCAGCTGTTAAATGCGAATAAGCCCCCGCAAGCCCTGCAACAAAATGTTCATTAAAACGGTAATCTAAGCCGACTAAAAAACCTCCGGAATAAAAATCCGTGCTATTTTCACGAACCGAGCCGTCAATCTTACCTAAGCCTCCGATACCATTTACAAAAACATTGAAGCGGTTATCTAGTAAACCACCTGCTGCATCGCCACTCCCCCCGCCTAAGCCTTGGCTTATTTTATGTAATTCACTCAAATGCGTATTAATTTCGGCAACTTGCCCAGACAATGAGCCCATAGCAACACGAGAGGGCGTTCCCATTTCTTCTGTTGCCACATTTTGTAAGGCACTGCCTAGTTCTGCACTGTTTAAGCCTAAGCTATTCCCCGTCTTGCCGCTCCCTTGAATTTCATTACCGGTATGTACCATCGCCGCACACTGGTTAAATAAATCCTGCTCAGCTGTTTTGGGGTTAGGAGTAATTTCATTAGTTGGAATCAAGCCAATACAAACGGTTTGTACCGCTCGCCCTGTTGCAGATTGTAATTCATTAAGCCCGGGCGTATCACCTAAATCTGCCGCTTGTACCCCCAGTGATAATAGGCCGGAAGCATATAGAATAACCTTTAAAATATTATGGTTAGGCTTTGATTTCATTATTATTGTTAGCCTCATACTTATCTCCAAATTGACAGATACCCAAACAGTATAGTACAAAATTTGATAGTATTCCTTATCTTGCAAAGAGTCAATAAAGCACTGATTATTAAAGATTATTATAATATTCATGGATTTTAATATCTGATCAGGATACCCATTCATATTTTTCTCGCCCCAGAAAAATAAAATTGACATTCATGTGCTATTGGGATAATAAGTGGTGATAATAAATGAAGCATTCAGCCTATAAAACAGCTATTAAGGAATTTTAAACATGTTCAAAAACAATCGTCCGTTCTATTTTTTATGTCTTTGTTTATGGCTGTTATTTGGCACTGGCTGTAACCATTCTGCAAATAATTTAGAGGCAACTAAAGCCAGCTCAAATGGCTCTGAGCTATTAGTGGTTGATTGTTTACTACCGGGGCAAGTCCGACAATTGGGTCAATCTATGACCTACCTGACCCAACGGAGACCTATTAAAACCTCAGCACAAGATTGTGAAATAAGGGGCGGTGAATATGTGGCTTATGATCGCGCAGACTACCGAACGGCACTCAAAATTTGGTTGCCACAAGCCAAACAAAACAACCCTGAAGCGCAAGTGTATGTTGGTGAAATTTATGAAAAAGGCGTAGGCCTAGCTCCCGATTATCGTACTGCCGCTTATTGGTATGCTAAAGCAGCCGCACAAGGCAATGCACGCGCACAAATTAACCTCGGGTACTTATATGAAAAAGGTCTAGGGGTTAAAAAAGACATGGTTACCGCATTAAACTGGTATCGTAAATCATCAGGCTTGGACAGTGATGATCTCGCATTTGCTTCAACCATTGAAACAGCTGTTAAAGCAGAATATGAAGATGAACTCAAGCTATTAAGAAATGCACTCAACAGTAACCAAGTAGAAATCGCCGCATTACAATCTGCTTTAGATAAGTCTACAAGGCAATATCAACAGGAACAACAAAACCTTCAACGCTTGCAGGCAAAGCTACAACGTAGTAAAGCCAGCTTAAAACAGCTAAAAAATACCCAATCCGCGCCTGATATTCAAAATAAGACGCTAGCCTATAGCAAACAAATAGAGCAACAGCACCTTGTTGTGGCAAAGTTACAACAACAATTAAATCAAGAAAATACAGCCCTAGCGCAAAAACTCAAGCAAGCAGAACAGCGTAGCTTACAACTGAGCGAAGAATTGATAAAGCATAAACAGGATAAGGGTTTATTAGAAAGTAAATTAATTCTTGCGCAAACCCAGCTCAGTCGTGCCAAACTTGCTATCAGCAAGCTCAGTACACAGCAACAGGCACAACAACAAAAAATTCTTGCCGAAAAGCAACAATTGCAAGCTGCCAAAGCCGAACAAGGCGGCAATACAAAACGTATTCAACAGCTTGAGGCGCAACTTGCCACAGCAGAACAAATTTTAAAACAACAGCAGGCACAAATTAAAGCCAAGCAACAAGATAAAATAAGTTACCAAAAGCAAATAAAACAACTGCAAAAAGCAGAGCAACAACAGCAAGTCGCTTATCTTAAGCCCTCTATTGAAATATTAGACCCACCTGTCACGGTCACGCGTAGCAATATGCCCAGCGTACGTTTGCGCTCGATTATGAGTCACCGTGACATTACAGGGCGTGTTACCGCGCCGGCTGGGTTGCTAGCTTTTAATATCAATGGGCTCAAGCAAGAGATTAGCGATACCGGCATTTTTAAAGCCTCTATCAAACTAAAAGGTGAAAAAACCCTTGTTCGTAGTGTTGCCGTGGATAAAAGTGGTCATAAAGTCATATTGGAATTTATGTTGCTTGCCAATCAACAAGCGACAGCCGATAAATCAAAATATAGCGATAATGTTGCCGCTAATATTAAAGGCAATATTAATTTTGGTAAATATTATGCTTTGGTAATCGGTAATCAAAACTATCAATATTTATCCGACCTCAACACGCCTATCAATGACGCACAAGAAGTAGATAAAATCCTGCGCGAAAAATACGGTTTTCATACTACCTTGCTATTAAATGCAAACCGTTATGAAATTTTATCGGCACTCAATGAGCTGAGAGAAAATTTAAGCGCGACGGATAATTTGCTGATTTACTATGCAGGGCATGGTGAACTCGATCGCGTCAATTTACGTGGCCATTGGTTGCCGGTAGATGCCGAGCAAAATAATACCGCAAACTGGTTATCGACACTGGCCATTACCGATATTGTCAATGCCATTCCGGCCAAGCATGTTTTAATTGTTGCCGACTCCTGTTATTCCGGCTCAATGACCCGCTCATCACTGGCACGCCCTGAGGTCGGTATGAACAATGCTTTACGTGCAAAATGGTTACGCCTAATGACCAAAACTCGCTCGCGCACCGTTTTATCCTCAGGTGGGCTCAAGCCGGTACTGGATGATGGTGCAAATGGTCACTCTTTGTTTGCTAATGCGTTTATTAGCGTGCTAAACAATAATCATGATATTTTAGAAGGCCAAAGCCTATACCGACAGGTTTATGAGGGCATTGCCCAAGCCAGCAAAAAAATTAAATTTAAACAAGAGCCACAATATGCGCCCATTCGTCATGGTGGTCATGAAGCGGGTGACTTCTTTTTGGTGTCGGCCACGCGATGACGCGGCGATTGCTACGCTATAGCTTATGTCTTGCTCTCTTAAGCTGTACTGCGCCTGAAATCAAATTTGCGCGGCAAGCCGAAGCATACGGCCTTGTACAAAGCACCCTACAAGGTCCACGCTTTCAACATCGAGTGTACCGCAATGCACAAGTACAAACCCAAAATGAAATCTTGCATATTTATCTCGGCGGCGATGGCTCACCCTGGATACAACATCGCTGGATTGCCTCTAATCCAACGCCGCGCAACAGTTTTATACTGCAATTGATGCAACAAGATACACGTGCTGCTTTATTTTTAGGCAGGCCGTGTTACCACGGGCTTATGGAAAATCCCCTGTGTCGCAATACACTTTGGACAGATGCACGTTATGGCGAGGAAGTCATTCAAGCGATGGCAAATGCCATCACGCAACTGACGCAACAATATGCTGCACAAAAAATTGTCTTAATCGGCTTTAGTGGAGGGGGCACATTGGCTGTTTTACTGAGTGAACACGTCAGCAAACTGCACGGTCTTATCACTATTGCCGCTAATTTAGATACGACAGCTTGGACAAAGCATCATGGCTACTCGCCTTTATTCGCATCGTTAAATCCTATGCAACGCCCGCGCATCCTGCCTACTATTTGGCAACTGCACTTAGCAGGTGCTAAAGATAGCAATATTCCCCGCCAACATATTCAAGCTTTTGTGGATAAACAGCCCAATGCCGAATTATTGGTTTTTAATGATTATACGCATCGTTGTTGCTGGGTAGATATTTGGCCTAATATTTTGCAGTCCATTCCTGACTAAATACCTGTATTTTTTTACGCGAACCCACCAAAAGTATGCTTATTAAGTTCTTGTTGTAAGGCTTTTAAAATCTCGGGGGCGGAATATTGGTAGAGTGCCGTTATATCAAGCTCATCCGTAATCAACAGCCTGCGTTGGCCTAGTAAAGCTTTTAATTGTTGTTGCTGTTGTTGGGTAAAGTGTGTCTGTGCCACTATTTCTGCATAAAATGCAATATGAGGTGCTTGGGTTAAAGCACTTAATGCACTGAGCCGTTCTATATATTCTGTGACA
>JALSIU010000170.1 GCA_026989715.1 Methylomonas sp. | reverse complement strand
ACCTTGTTGCGACCACGTTGTGTTGCGAGGCGGAATTTGCGGAACGGCCAAGAAAGCAATACCGGTATCGCCCATATCCGCAAGGCACAGCGCATTTAAACTAGGCTTATCAGAAGGCTCTTTACCTGCCAATTCATCACGAATATTATGTGCAGTTGCCGTTACCATGGATTCAATCATATAGCCTGTTTTAGGCGTACCAACCGGTAAAGGTGTTTTGCCAACGGGAGCCAGTGCTACACACACCCCAACAGAGTAAATATTTTTAAAAGTGGGATTACGTTGATGTTCGTCAACAACAACAAAGCCACGTGGATTAATCAAGCCTTCAGCTCCACAGTTACGCACCGCATCAACGCCCGTAAAAGCAGGTAGCATCATTGAATGCTTAAAAGGTATTTCATGCTTTTCTTTATCTGCGCCTTTTTCATCCACTTCCGTGACATACATCATGCCTTCTTCGATTTTATCGACTTTAGCATTAGTGACCCAGTTAATGGTCTTCTCACGTAAGGCACTTTCTAGCATACCTTTAGTATCCCCTACGCCCCCTAAGCCTAAATGTCCTACATACGGCTCTGAGGTCACTAAAGTCATGGGGACTTGATCGCGGATTTTACGTTTGCGCAATTCGGCTTCCAAAATCATTAAATATTCATAAGCCGGCCCAAAACAAGACGCGCCCTGCACTGCCCCAACGACGATAGGGCCAGGGTTTTCCATAAATTTTTCCCAATCTTGCGCAGCAATAGCGGCATGGTCTACATGACAAACAGAAGACGTAAACCCATCAGGACCTAAGCCCTCTACTTCATCAAAAGCCAATCGTGGGCCTGTGGCAATAATTAAATAGTCATAATCAACAGCCGAGCCATCTTCTAATTGAACCTGGTTATTTTCAGGGTCAACTTTAGTCGCCGCCTTTTGAATAAACTCAATGCCTTTTTTTTCAAAAACAGGTGCCAATTCTACTTTAAGCTCTTCCGGTGTGCGCCATTTGGGCGGTACCCAAGGGTTTGAGGGGACAAAATGAAAAGTAGGCGAATCAGAAATAACTGTTACTTCATGATCATTATTGACCATTTCTTTCATTTCATATGCCATTGGCACACCGCCGATTCCTGCACCTAAGACGACTATTCTAGCCATGATATTCTCCGCTGTATCAATTAAAAAAAACTATATCAAAATGATTTATATTTATTATGCTTTGATATAAACATACTACTATTAAGGTTTTGTATTGAGTGACACAATCATTGCATAATTGCAATGACAAATATCACTTGCTTTATATATTAGCATTCTCTAAAATAATAGACAACTAATTTACTAAAACATTTTTGTTTACTTCCGTCACTTCTATAGTCGGTTTTATGGAGCACTTATGACTCAAGAAAATCATGATACGGAAACAGTCAATCCTATTGTTCTGTTTTCCATTAATCATCCTAAACTCATTACTTGGTTAATGGCGATATTTACCGTCATGATTGTTATGGCGGCCGCATTGCCTAACTTTTACCCCAAAGAACTATCATTCTTACATACCATAAAAGTCGACACCGACCCTGAAAACATGCTCTCTGATGATGAGCCGGCACGTGTCTACAATCACGCCATGAAAACTAAATTTTCTTTAAGTGATATTGTGGTGGTGGGTGTAACCAATGAGCATAATCCACAGGGCGTTTTTAACAGCAAAACCCTTGCGCATGTGCATGCTCTCACCCAATTTGCACTAGGCTTAAGCTGGCCTGATAAAGACAACCCCGATAAAACAGCGGGGGTTATTGGTATAGACCTGCTTTCACCGTCTACTGTTGATAATATCGAACAAGGCGGTTTAGGTAGCGTTAACTTTAGCTGGTTAATGCCCGAACCGCCTAAATCTGATGCCGAAGCCCTGTTAATTCGAGATCGCGCCCAAAAAATCCCTTTTTTAGATGGTACGCTGATTAGTGATGACGGCCAAGCACTGGCTTTATATATCCCATTAACCGACAAACACTTAAGCTATCAAGTACGTGAAGCCTTGCTGGCTAAAATTGCCGAATTTGGTGATATTGAAGAAAGCTACTATATAACAGGGCTACCCGTTGCCGAAGATACCTTTGGCGTGGAAATGTTTAAGCAAATGGCAATCTCTGCGCCATTAGCTATGTTGGTTATCTTTCTATTATTATGGTGGTTTTTTAAACGCTTAATTTTTGTCACCTCACCAATGATTGTTGCCATGGTCTGTGCCTTGTCAACGATGGGCATTTTGATTATTGCAGGTGAGACCATTCATATTATGAGTTCAATGATTCCCATTTTTATTATGCCGATTGCCATCTTAGATGCCGTGCATATTTTATCGGATTTCTTTGACCGCTATGACACAATCCGCGATAAACGTAAAACCATTATTCATGTGATGAGTGAATTATTTACGCCAATGTTAATCACCAGTTTAACCACGATTGCCGGTTTTGCATCGCTCGCATTGACCCCCATTCCGCCTGTACAAGTGTTTGGTATTTTTATTGCCATTGGTGTGTTACTTGCGTGGATTTGGTCGGTTACGTTTATACCTGCTTTTATTGTTTCAATTTCAGATGAAAAATTAGCCAGCTTTATTCGTCAAGGCAATACCCAGCCAACTGAGCATAAAACCTTTATGGCACGATTTTTACTGAAAGTAGGCCGCTTTACTTATAATCATGCCTTACTGATTTTAATATTTACACTCACTTCAGTAGGCTTAGCGGCTTATGGCATTAGCAAAATCAATGTCAATGACAACCCTATTAAATGGTTTGCAGAGTCTCACCCTATTCGTGTTGCAGACCGTGTATTAAATTCGCACTTTGGCGGCACCTATATGGCTTATCTCGCACTAGAAGTCGATACAAATGCAGTCGTTGACACCCATTTCAAGCCCGCTTTATTGGCACGTTTAAAACAAGCGGAAGCAGATGCCAAATTGGA
>JALSIU010000169.1 GCA_026989715.1 Methylomonas sp. | reverse complement strand
TAAAGACACTCAAAGAGGAAGCGACCGACTTCAGTATGTCGCTATGTATATAAATAGCCCGCATATCCGGAAAAGCATCGTGATAGATACCTAAGCGACCGCCTGCAACGGCATTTTTAGCTAGAAATGTTGCGCCACCTGTTGCATATATATGTCGTTGTACCGATAAACGGAAATTTTTAACAATTTTCCGGCGTGCTTTATCAGGCAAATTATCAATGGCATAAATAGCCGAAACTTCATGTAAATAAGGAAAAAATAAAACTAAGCCAGGTGCTAAAAAAGCACTAACAAACAAAAACTCATCTTCTTCAGAATATCTCAGCCCTGCTTTATGCAGGCCATCCCAGCCTTTAAAAAAATGTGCATCAATTTTTTCCATAACCGATGCCAAAGGGCTGCCAATGCGTTTATCGCCTTTCTCAATCTGCATCACTAACTTATATAAAAAAATCGAGTTAAATAGTGACTGCCATAAAGTGAGATATGTAAATTGCTCATCTTTTTCTAACATTCGATGTAAAAAGGTTGAGCCACTACGTGGATTACTTAAGATAAATAAAGGCTGTTTAACCTTCGTGCGCCAAAAACCTGGAAAAAAAACATAGTCCAAAGCCTGAAAGAACAACACGATAATACGCAACAACAAAATAGACGGAATAATAACGCCGCCTACAAAAAATACAAATTTTGCTCGAAAATATCGCCTATCAAACATACGCGACATCAATTTTAAGAAAATAGGCCAATAAAGAAAATACAAAAACAACTCCGTTTAATCAACAAAAAAGACAACACAACCATTAGGGCGCATATAGATTAACATAGTAATATGTCAGGCAGATGCCCGAGACTAGCAATGAGGAATGAAAAGATGTGGAGCCGGCACAACGATTGCTTCCCCTAAAGACAGATAATTTTATAAAATCCTTAGTCTTTAAGAGAGAAAGTTTAAATCAACAACTGTTGTTAATGGTACAGAGAATTTTACTGATTTTTGCATACTATGTATTGAACCTAGCTACAAAAACCGGCTTAAGGCAGGTTTTAGGATAAACTATCCAATACAGCCTTTGCCTTCGCTTTTTGCCTGGCTTTTATTTTAAATGCCGTATTTTTGGGGTCAATTTTAGCGTCGATGGCTTTATTGAGATAACTAATCGCTTGTTCATTATTTCCTTGCTCCAATAAAAATTCAGCATAAAAATAATTACTGGCCACCCCATCCGGGTTGACTTCTAGTGCTTTCAATAAATAATTTTCGGCTTCTTTGTCGTCCCCAAAGGCAATCGGCCAACCAGGTACTTTATAATACAACACCCCCATGGTAACCAAAGCGGAGCCCTCTCTGGCTTTAGGGTTAATATCAATCGCTTTTGCTAATAATGACTTAGCCTGCTTGACTAAGCTCAGTGCAACAAAACTGGAAGCATCTTCAGCCATTGTCAATAAAATAGCTGATTTCAAGATAAGCGGTTCTGCCTTGCTTGGAAACTCGGTTACAACCTCCGTAATATCATCGACCAATTGCAAAAAAACATTTTTACGCTCTGCAGCAGGTCGCGAAGCAGTCGTCTCCGCCCACGTCTCTTCAATCTTAGACACACGGTCATCCATAGAGCGTGCAACAACGCTTTGAGTGAAAAGTAGCAAAAAAACAACAAAAATTAATTTTTTCATGGTTTTAGTATAGTATTCAGCGCGTTTTATTTCAATATCAATCCATATAAATATATTTTTTAACTAATACAAATATACATAACAACATGTTTATAAATAACTTTTATATAAAAACCACAAAAATATAAATGTTTTTTGTGTGTATTAAATCACATTTTGTTGCACTTGTTGTATAATAACAACGTCCATTGTTGTTACAATAGACTTAAACCATATATAACCCTAGAGTCAAAGCGTACTGCATAAAGCTACCATGTCGCAAAATAAATCAAGCTGGAATCACTGGAAACTACTGACAAAAAATGGCCGCCAAATTTGGGCATACAAGCCTAGCTCACGCAATATTGATGAGCATTTAAATAATGCACACTCATTTACCGAGCAAGAAATGCGTGCATTCAGTGATGATTTTGCCTTTGACCGCACTATCAACCCGACATCAGCCGATAAAGTTTTTAGACACCAAGCACTTATAAAAAATAATACCCGTTATACTGGCCAACGCCCCAAAGCAAGCTGCAAACAAGAACAAGCCCTCATTGATAGCCTTATCAAGGGTATGCACCACTTTAGTCAATTACAAACTGAAGAAGGTCATTGGCCAGGTGATTATGGAGGCCCTTTATTTTTGCTTCCCGGTTTATTAATTGCATCCTATGTTTCACAAACGCCCTTTCCGCGCCCACACCAAGAAATGATGCAGGTTTACCTATTTAATCATCAGCATGCTGATGGCGGGTGGGGTATGCATATTGCCGGCGAGCCAACCATGTTCGGTACCGTAATGCAATATGTGTCATTACGTCTTTTAGGCGTTGCGCAACAAGACCCACGGTTAATAAAAGCAAGTGCTTGGATTAAAGCCAACGGTGGAGCAGCCACCATTCCTTCGTGGGGAAAGTTTTATCTTGCCATACTCAACCTATACCACTGGGATGGTTTTAATAGCTTATTTCCAGAAATGTGGCTATTACCCAAATGGTTGCCTGTACACCCTTCTCGCTATTGGTGCCATACACGCATGGTCTATTTGCCAATGGCTTATTGTCAAGCACACCAAATTCAAGTCCCCGAAAATGATTTAATTCTGTCCCTAAGAAAAGAAATCTACAACGAAGACTATGACGCAATCAACTGGCCGGCACAAAGAGATAGAGTCTGTGCGAAGGACTGCTACACCCAACAATCCCCCATATTAAAATGGATGAACCTCTTCACAAACGGCTATGAAAAAATCAGGCCGCAATGGCTCAGAACTAAAGCGAGCAATTATCTGCTAAATTATATTAATGCGGAAGATGCACAA